>WNDP01000045.1 GCA_009912575.1 Acinetobacter bereziniae | reverse complement strand
GACACCCATGACTTTACAAGCTCTGGATACATTCTGAAGTTCTTCAGCTAAATTGAGTAAGCCTACTTTGTGTTTAATGATTTGATTGTTAGTATGCAACATAAGAAAGTTACCTTTGTTTGATTAAGATTCGACACTTTTATCAAAACGGGTAACTTTCTCTTTTTCAAGATCAATGTCTGATCAGATCTGAACTAATACAAATAATGACTTGAAAACCTTGTTCTAATGCTAAATAAGGTAAAATTTTCGGTAAGTATTCCTGTAAATGGGATACATGAATCGCTTGATAAAAATCAGGTGCTGAAGAATATTCTCCACAATGAATGAACCAAGATATATGATCTTTTTTTTCAGGAACGATACGAACTGCATAAATTGGTTGTTGACCTAAACTTTGCATTGCAAAAGCCACCATGTCCATTTCGTTTAGTGGGATATATTTCGAAGCATATTTTTCACAAATTTGCTTTTGTAAATTTTCTAAATTCATTTCGCTAAATCCATAAAACGATCAACTTCGCAATCTTTTTTGCCCCAAACCCATATTTTTCGCTAATGCTATTCCACTGTTTTATTTATGTTTACGCCACAATAGTTTAATGGTTTCAAGGCTATACCCTAGTGTTGCTCTTAAATTCAACATTATTAACATGGTGAAAAAAACGACCAGAAACATGACTATTCGCTGTGCATAAAAGCTCTGTTCTCCAAGCATTTTATATTTATTAAATGCCATATATAAAATAAAAAGTAATCCATAAAAAAATAATTGAAAGTATATTTTATTGCTAAATTTTTTTTCCACGATATCAGCTAATGCTAAAGACATAAAAAATGCAGAAAAAGCAGTAAAAAAAAGAAACCCGAGTACCCATAAAACCTCAAAACCTTTGATCAAACCAATTGCCCATACACAAAGATTGGCAATAATGAGGCAAAACACAAATGCCTTTTTAGGTTGTTCTAAGTACTTTAAAAATAAGTTAGTCATTATGTTTTCTACCCATTTTTACACAGAACTATTAATGAAATCTTTACGCTTAATCAAATCTCAAACAGTTTGTGCAATATCAATAAACGATTGCGCAATTGGACTGATTTGCTTTTTATTTTTTACAGCCAAACCTATAGATCGTTTTATATTTGGAGACAACGGCATCTTTTGTACATTGGGAAACAGAGTCATCAAATCTTTATTTAGCGCCATATCTGCAACAATTGATACACCCGCATTATTATTCACCATATTGATAATGGTCAAAATCTGAGAAAAATAGCTTTTAATCTTAGGACTTAAATTTGCTTTTCTAAACATCTCAGTCACATGATTCTGACTACCCGCAGACGTCATTAAAAATGGATATTCGACCAGTTCATTTAATCTCACTGCACTGTGTTGAGCCAATGGATTGGATTTGGGAATGAGTGCAATAAAAATATCCTCAATCACTGGAAAAGTATCAAAACGTTCCTCAGGCAATACCACAAAACCCACATCAATTGTACGATCATAAATCCATTGTGAAATATCTTTGTCAGTTCCCTCTTTGATAAAGACTTCAATCTTTGGAAACTGCAAACTGAATTTTTCCAATATCAATGGAATAAGTACATTAGAAGAAGATGCACCAAATGAACCAATTCTTAAAGTCCCTGAATGAAAGCCATGTATATCGGAAATTTCTTGTTTTAAAAGATTAGAAGTATTGAGAATTTCTTTAACATGAACTAAAAGCCTGAGCCCGACTTCAGTCAACTCAACCTCATTATGATTGCGATAGAACAAGGTTACAGCCCAATCTTGTTCCAAACCTTTAATTGCATGTGAAATCGCAGATTGGGTAATCTGCAAGCGTTGTGCTGTCACAGTAAAGCTTTTTTGTTCAGCCAACATGGCAAAGATGGTGAGTTGGGTAAATGTCATGGTTACTCTATCCATGAGTAAAAACTCATTTTACCATGAATAGACATAAGTCATATTCTTTATCCTACGTTACATACGCCTTACTTCAACTGATAACCAAATCACTCGCTTGGCTAATTTTTGTATAGAGCATTCAGCATGTTGCAAATGATTCAAATTTTGTTTCCGTCCATTGCACTAATTGGTTTGGGTTTTTATCTATTCCAATCTGGCACGCTGGATGAAAAATTCTGGAATGGTGCAGAAAAGCTCAATTACTATATTTTATTTCCAGCCTTGTTATTTAGTTCTCTTGCCAGTGCAGATATGAATATGGGGCATCTGCACAGTATTCTAGGTATCATTTTTTTAGTGATGGCTTTGATCGTTGTCGCTGTCTATTTGTTTGCAAAATTGAATCATACACCTGTGGCACAAATTGGAGTATATATACAGAGCTTGATTCGTTTTAATACCTATTTGGGTTTATCCATTGCGACAAGTTTAGATAATCCTGAAATCAAAAGCATTTTGGTGAATATTCTTGCAATTGCCATACCTGCAGTCAATGTCATTTCGATCCTTTCTTTAAGTCCTAAAAATCAATTAAATATCAAAGCGATCTTTTTCTCCTTGATCAAAAACCCACTGATTAGCTCATGTATACTTGGTATTGTATTTAACTTACTGCATATCCCGATTTGGTCGGGTTTTGCGAGTTTACTCAATGCATTTTCCAGCAGCAGTCTCATGTTAGGATTATTGTGTGTTGAAACAGCAATACAATTTACAACGCTCAAATATTATCTGAAAAAATCGTTCATCATTAGCTTAATCAGATTACTTTTTATTCCGCTACTGGCATTTATCATGATGCAATTATTTGCATTTAATGCTTCAGCAGTCATTGCCATCATGATTTTCTTTTCGATTCCAACGGCATCATCTGCTTATATTTTAACAAAATTATTAAATGGTGATCATCAACTGATGGCTGCAACCATTAGTATGCAAACGGTATTGTCTGTATTTAGTTTGGCGTTAATTTTGAGTTTTTTGCAGCATTTTTATCATTAGCAGTTGAACAACAGGTTCTGAGTTTGATCTACTCAATATGGAAAAAGAACTTCTAAACTGTACAAAATATTTTAAAGCCTACTGAATAATTAATAAAAAGTGCTGTGGTCAAATACAGCACTTTTAGCAAAAAACGAAACAATGTAATTTCTTCATTGACGTGGTTCATTCATCAAATATTTAGCCCAAATGATAAGCTTATTGTTGGTTCAATTCCATTTCTACGAAATGGAGATGATCGACCCCCCAAAACATTTCATCATTTACAAACCATGTAGGTGCGCCAAACACACCCCGTTCAATTGCTTCTTCAGTCGTTTGCTTTAACTGCGCTTTGACTTGATCATCACTGAGCCATATTTGCACTTGATCATTGCTAAAACCAAGAGTTTGGATCAGATTGATGAGTACATTAATATCGTTTAAATTTTGTGGATGCCCAAACATCGCATCAAATAAAGCATTTAATACTGTCAAAAAACATTCAGGACGATAAAGTTGAACCGCAGTAATTATACGCATCAAATTCAAAGTATTTATTGGAAAATATGGGTTCATCTGTATTGAAATATCCCATAGATTTGACCATCGTTGCATATCTAGCATCGAATAACGGGCTTTCGCAGGGACCGCCATTGGACTGCTATTTCCTGTTGCTTTAAATATACCGCCAAGTAGTATCGGTTTCCATACAATCTGTGCTTGATTAAGCTTTGCAATTTTTTGAATCTGATAAAAACCAAGATAGCTGTATGGGCTTCCTAGATCAAAGTAAAATTCAATCTGTTTCATTTTCTGTTCGTCCTATAGCCGACTCGACTTATTTTTTTTAAAAATCCATCATCAATACTTTCATTTTGAAAGTGACTTACCACTTTTCAATCCAAGGTCTTAAATCCAATTCATGTGTCCATGAATCTCGTGGTTGCTGGGCAATATGCCAATAATTCTCAGCAATGTGTTCAGGATTTAAAATACCATCTTGATCTTTCTTTTCATAAATGTGTGGGAAAGAGTTTTTGATGAAATCGGTATCAATTGCACCATCGACAACGACATGCGCTACATGAATATTTTGCGGCCCAAGTTCACGCGCCATACTTTGTGCAAGTGCTCGAAGTGCGTGCTTTGCTCCAGCGAATGCAGAGAAATATGCAGCGCCACGCAAACCTGCTGTTGCACCAGTAAATATAATAGTTCCCTGTTGTCGTGTAACCATACGCTTTGCAACTTCACGTCCGGTTAAAAAAGCCGCAAAACATGCCATTTCCCAAATTTTAAAATATTTACGTGCTGTTTCTTCAAGAATACTACAAGGCACATTTGCACCAATATTAAAAACCAACACCTCGATTTGCCCTATATTATTTTCAATATCCTCAATCAATTGAATAACTTGTTCTTCCTTTCGTGCATCTGAAGCAAAACCATAGGCCCTCCCACCTGCCTCTTCGATCTCATCGATCAGCGGTTGTAACTTTTCAGCATTACGACGAGTCATACAACTGATATAACCGCCCTGAGCAAAGCGCTTGGCAATCGCTCCACCTGTTGCATCTCCAGCACCAATCACCAATGCAACTTTATTATTTTGTCCTAGGTTCTGACCTTGCATATGAGCTTCCTTTTAAATAACGATCGTTATTATAACGATTACTATGTTATAGTTTTAAAACAAGGTCAAGAAAAGATTGATGTAAAACTATGCGATACCAATCCGGCTACAAAGCAGAAAAAAGAAAACAACTTCTTGAAATTAGTGGACAACTCGCTAAAAAGAATGGCTTTGCTGCGACGGGTATAGACAGCTTTATGAAAGCTGCTGGTGTGACGAGTGGTGCATTCTATTCACATTTTTCATCTAAACATGATTTATTTAAAGCACTTGTCGAAAATGAGTTGAAAGACAGTATCAAAAAATGGGAAGACAACCCTTATGATCAAGCAGATCAATGGTTGGAATTTGAGTTGAATCGTTATTTGACACTTTCTCATGTCGAACACGCTGATCGTGGCTGTGTCTTACCTGCCTTAGCGACAGAAATTTCCCGTACAGACCAAGAAACCAAACAACTTTATCAAAAAGAATTACAACGAGGGCATACGTTATTTTCTAAACATTTAGGCAGTGAGGAAAAAGCTTGGGCTGTTTTATGTCAATTGGTGGGTGCAATTCTTATGGCGCGCAGTATTGCAGATGAAGCAATTAAATTGGTTATTTTAGAGTCGAGTAAAAAAGCGATACAGGCTATGTTGCAAATTACAGCATAAACCGCGTGTTCAACGATGTATAAACTGGTATAACTAGCAATAATCTTACTTAATCCTTTTTTCAATTATGGCTACTTCTAATACAACGCTTCCCAAGACGATTTATGCCATTCAACATTTAGCTTTTGAAGATCTTGGAGTTCTTGAAGATACTTTTTATGAACTCGGTTATCGTGTTCGTTACTTTGAAGCTGGTGTCGATAATTTGAAACCTGCCCTTGAGTTTGAAGGTCTAACGATCATTCTAGGTGGGCCAATTGGAGTCTATGAAACAGAAGATTATCCATTTCTCAATGACGAAATAAAATACCTTGAACAACGTATCGCTAAAAATCTCCCAACTATTGGAATTTGTTTAGGTGCTCAATTAATTGCACATGCTCTAGGGGCGAAAGTTTACCCAGGACATCAAAAAGAAATTGGTTGGAGTAAATTAAAACTCAGTTTAGTTAAAAATAACCCATTATTACCTCTAGCCAATCATGAAGTTTTGCACTGGCATGGGGATAGTTTTGACTTACCAATATCTGCTGAATTGCTTGCAAGCTCATCTATCTATACCAATCAGGCGTTTAGAGTCGGCAAAAATATTCTAGCTTTACAATTTCATTTGGAAGTTGCAGCCGATTGTATGGAAAAATGGCTAATTGGTCATACCAGTGAGCTTCGTCAAGCTGGCATAAATATTCCTTTATTACGCGCTGATAACGAAAAATATGCACCTCAATTGGAACTGCAATCTCCCCTTGTTTTAGAGCATTTCCTTAAAAACTTTGATCAATAAATTGGCTTTTTATTTTAGGCAAATATTCTAAACTTAATGTTTGCCTAGATTTAAAACTGTGCAACTTTAAATCACTCCCATTGTTTTGATCTTCTTATCATTAGAATGAATAATTTATAATTAATACATAACATATTAAATACATTGAACGGAAATGTTCGTTTTATAATTTGTACTTCATAAACTTTATCCATGCTGTAATGAAAAAAATACTTATTGGAGCGTCTTTGCTCACCTCTATGCTGATCTCAGCTTGCTCAACTACCGAAGTTAAAACACCTGAACCAAAACCTCTTGGTATGGCAAATCCTGCCAGTGTTTATTGTGACAAAATTGGCGGTACATCTATCGTTAAAAAAGACTCACGTGGCAATGAAGTTGGTTATTGTCGTTTAGCAGATGGCAAAGTTGTGGATGAATGGGAGTTATTTAGAAGTGCCCATCCTGAACAGCCTAGTGAAAATAATTCATAACCACTCAAAATTTTCATCATTGATTTTTTTTTGATTGCCATTATAACCCTGAGTTGTAATGGCTTTATTTTTATCTGTTTCTGAGCAGAACATTGATCTATTGATCAGAAAATTTGGATATGCTCATCGCCAACAAACTAATTAAAATATAAAAGAACACTATGGTCTAAGCCATATAACAATCATAGAGATTGAAAGTGTTAAAAATTATATAGCATGCTTATTTAAAAATTCTTCAACTTTGTATGATTGATCAAACAATTAGCTAAAATAATAAGTTCAACTTAGAAAGATCATTACAAAATCTGAATTGTTTTAAAGTCAAATACCACGTAAATCCATTGAAATACCAGATTTCCATTTGTTTATTAATATGCACTTAACATCTTTCGTTTAGATTTCATTCAATGCAAGATTAATGTAAAATATTGTTATTGATTATCATTATCAACTAAAACGTATTGCACTTATCCAGTGAGGAATGTCCCATGAGCAATATTGTACTCAAAATTATTTTCATCATATCGTTTTTAGTTGCACTACTCGGCATCTTTGCTGGATTCATCCTATCTGACTTCATCATATTATCAGTGGGTGTTTTAGCGATTGTCGCTTCAGTGCTGTCATTTCTTGAATTGAGAAAAAATCGCTACAACCCTTTTCATTAGTTGTTCAGCAAACCCATTGATAAACAATACTTTTAATTCTCTCTTTTTTCAAATTAACCATAATGCTAAAAAACCACTCGAAAGTGGTTTTGGTTTTTGATTATTTTATGGCTTGAGCATAACGATCACTCACTTTTTTCCAATTCACAACTGTCCAAAAAGCTTTGGTGTAGTCTGCCCTGCGGTTTTGATATTTTAAATAATAAGCATGTTCCCACACATCCAAGCCAAGTAATGGTGTTCCTTTGACCTCTGCAACATCCATCAAAGGATTGTCTTGATTTGGTGTTGAAGTGACTGCTAACTTACCATTCGGTTGTACAATCAACCAAGCCCACCCTGAACCAAATCTACCTGTTGCAGCCTCATTAAATTTAGTTTGGAAATTTTCAAAAGAGCCAAAATCTTTTTTGATCTGTTTTAATAACTGAGCAGAAGGTTTTCCTGAAGATGCGGCCGGGGATAAACTTTCCCAAAAAAAGGTATGGTTAAAATGACCACCACCATTGTTACGGACTGCTGCATTATATTTTGAAATTTGTGCTTGAACAGCTTCGATGCTGAGCTGATCTAAATCGGGATAAGTTTTAATTTGTGCATTTAGATTATCAACATAGGCTTTGTGATGTTTACCATAATGAATTTCCATTGTTGTTGCATCTATAGCAGGTTCCAAAGCATTAACGCTATAAGGTAACGGTGCTTGTTTATAATCAGCATTTGCAGAGAAACTTAGTCCCATAGCAACGGCCATCCCTGCAATTTTTAACTTCAGATTCATTGGATCCACACCTCAAACGATAATTAAAATCATTTACAAAATATAATCCTTTGACACGTCTGTCAAATGAGATAACTTTTTTTATTTTAATTAAGCTTATAATTTTCAATATATTTTTTTAAATCGCATCATATAACAACGAGTTAAGCGACATTCAATGAAAATCATCAATACACTAAATTTAACAATTAACATGACCGAGCCATTATGAAAAGTAAGGAACACTTTTTTAATCATGGCTCAACATCATTCAAACAGTTTGAAGTATCAATCATCTGCCTTCAGTAAAAACTATAAATTTGATTAAATCAATTTAAAGTAAATACCATCGAGTAATGACTCCAACAAGATGGGCAGTTCCCATCACGAAACAAATCCCTGATGAAATAAACCAAAATTTCATAGAATTTTCAGGAAAGTAAGGTTTGAGTAACGGAAATGTGAACGCTCTTACAATTAGCACTCCAGAAATTGCAAGTAGAACCCATTTGGTTAAAGGTAGTGTCGCTATCAACCCTGCACCAGATAATGCAAAAATCGCCCATATAGATAAGATTAAAGCGATCATTAAAGTAATGAGAATCGGTCGAGATTTTCCTGCTTCAAATTCACTGGCAAGACGTTCACCAGCACCTAAGAATCGAAATGCTGAACTACCGATCGCAAGACAAGCCAAGTGTGCAATTGCAGCAACGACATCCAAAAATGCAGCTATCATTAAAATACCAGTTGCCCAATTAAACATTAAGTTGTTCCTTAATCTCTTTCATTCTTATGATGCTCAAAAATAAATTCTCGTCGAAAAAATATGATGATGCCTATTCGATCCTCATGATATATCAATCCATTCTTCTATGTTCACTATGTAAAGTTTATATTGTTAAAGAACTCATTTTTTATTCATGCGACCTAATTTATTACATAGTTCACCTAGCATTACATATTTTATTGATCGTTTAAAATTAAAAAAACCACAGGATTAACTATGTAGATTTAAACAATAAAAACTTAAAAATCAATTGTTTAAAATCCAATTTATTAATTAAATTGTTTCAGCAAAATTACTCATCTAAATTGGCATAAAGTAAAACCCTTTGCTTTTAAAAAAAAGCCAAAAGCTTGAATATAATTAATTTTTTTTAAGCTAAGCAAAAAAAACCAACTTGTGAAAGTTGGTATGCGCAATATCTTATTTTAATGATGAGATATTATAAATATGCAAGTCCATTGCGCCAGATCATACTAACCCAATTTTTATTGAAACAATAATTCTAAAAATTCAGCTAAAAATGAAAATAATTCATCCCGTGTTTAAACAATCACCGCAGATAAAACTATTGACAAAATCGGTATCTAAAGGAGCTTTTTCACAGAAGTAGTGTATCTAAGAGAGGCAAATTTCGTATCATCATGACTACATTCATTCTACGAGAGTTAAATGATCATAGATTTTAGATAATTTTATTTTTTTGATACTTAACTGAGCGAAAATGCTTTTATTAATTATTAAATCATCGCATCAATAAATTGGATGAATAATTATTATAAATAGATCTTTTCAATATTGCATCGGTCATTTGAAATAGTTAAATAACTTAATTCAAATTGCTTTAAACCAACTTAATCAAAGAATGTAAAAATGGCTTACATCGAATCATATTCAATGTAAGCCACGCGTGATGATTATTTGCTTGCAGGAATTGAAGCTTCAGTTGTAATGTTTACAGTGATCTTATCACCTACATTAGGAACATATGCCCCTACACCAAATGCTGAACGATCAAACGAAGTTGTTGCATTAAAACCAATAGACTGTGCTTTAGTCATTGGATGCTCACCTTGTTTATTTAAAACTGCGTCTAAGACAACAGGTTTAGTCACATCTTTCACAGTAAGATTACCTGTGATTTTGTATTTATTTTTACCCAAAGCTTGTACTTTAGTACTTTTGAATGTGATGTTTGGATATTTTTCAGCATCAAAAAAATCAGCTGTTTTTAAATGTTCATCTAAAGCTTTTACATTTGTATTTAAGCTTGATAAAGGAATGGTTACGTTAACAGAAGAATCTGCTGGTTTGGCATTATCTACAGAGATTGTCCCTTGAATATCACTAAAGTTTGCAGAAGGTGTTGAAAAACCAAAGTGATTCCAAGTAAAGACTGTCGCTGTATGGGTTGGATCAATTTTATAATCTACTGGTTTTGCAACACTGAACGTTGCAACTGAAGCTACCGCCAAACCTAATGTTAATGCTTTAAAGTTCATATTGTTAATCTCGCTATCGAATGTCTAATATTCTATACGCTTCCCATTCAAATTCACTGTTATTGATAATACGATATGTTGCATATATGCAACGATTCATTTTTTAATGATGTTTTTTTAAAGAAAGTTAAAATATATACAGTTAATACAATGCCTTATTGTTAATTAAACATATAAATCAGTATCGCATCACGTTAGTTCAAACTTCTTGTTTATGCGCTCAAATCACTGATTCATTAAATTACACTAGATCATTAAGTGAAAATTTTATATTTATAGTTTATGTATTTTATCTGATGAACCATATTATGGCGAACCTTGCTCAAGCACAAAGCACTCAAACTCCTTATCGTGTCACATTAACCAATCCCCAAGGACAGATATGGTATGCCGATGAACCAGTCGAAAAAGGGGGGCAAGATACAGCACCAAATCCAATTCAAATTTTGTTGTCTGCATTGGGTGCTTGTACAGTGATTACCTTAGAAATGTATGCAAATCATAAAGGTTTAAAAATCGAACATGTACAAATTGATTTAGCTTTAAATCCCGATGGTGACCCAGAGCTCGGACAAAATAATATTTTAAGAAAAATTACCCTTAAAGGAAATTTCAGCGAAGAACAGCATAAACGTTTACTCAAAGTTGCAGAAAGCTGTCCTGTACATAAACTGCTTACTTCTAATATTCAGATCCAAACTAACTTAAATCTAGCCTAAACGATTCGTTTGCAAATCCGTGATAACATCAATACGATGTGTCTATGCACTGATAAAATAACACTGATCAATGATGAGAATTATTGATTTGAATCGGAAATTAATTATTATTTTTTGCGGTTTAATCACTATATAAAACAAAAGCCCCATTCGGGGCTTTTGTTTTATAACTTTTCAACCAATACACGGTCAACTTGTTTTAAACCTGATTGCTTTTCATGGTTTTTTCAGTGGATCTTGATGATCTTATCTTCCTGAAAATCCTGCAAAAGTAATTCTACGGCAACCATAGATTCAAGCGGTAAATCCTGCCCAATCCACTTTTGCTCACCTGCATCCATTAAGGTGATTTCATCACTAATCTGCTCATAAAGGCTCATATTTTCCTCACTTATGGTATATGTATCACCATATTTCATGAATACTGAATGAATGGCACAACTATATACCTTTCGCTAAAAACTGCTACTAAAATTTGGTGAATTTACAAACAAGATTGATAAAAGCACATGCAAAATAAAAGCGTCAATTGTGGAGCGATCTTATATCATATAAATCAATAGTATAATAATTTTAATTGCAAATTTATTATTCTTACTTTTTATCTGTTTAATTTTAAATTGAATTAATTCCCTTCCCCTATTTTTGATACAAATAAAAAATGCAATACCATCAACAAACATCATTTAAGTATTCATGTTCAAAAGAACCTAGCTATTGATTATCATCGTTACTATCAAAAGGAATCAAATGGATGATTCCTTTATCATATAAGTTCAATGGTAGAAATTTTATTGGAAATGCTAACCCTATTTACCGGGTAAATTGCTGTTCCAGCATTGCTTTCCCCCATTGATCTCCTTCCCACTCCCTTGATAATTTAAAACCATAAGACTCGTAAAGTCTGCGTGCAGCATCAAGACCACTAAATGTCCATAATTGCACCGCAGAAAAATTTTCTTGATCACAAAATGTCATCGCTTCGGTTAATAATTTTTTTCCTATTCCATGACCTCTACATGCATCATCGAGAATAAACCATCTTAAATGAGCTTCATTACTTCCCAAATCTTGACCATCAATAGCTACAGAACCAACGATCTGATTATTTTGGATTGCTAGCCAAATATTATTGCTTTTCTCATGCAATCTTTCAGAAAACTCAGCAAGACCAGATGCCACTTTAGCTTCAAAAAAATGCCCAAAACCATAATGCTTGTAATAGTAGTTTGCATGTAATTCAGTAATACGACCAATCATACCTAGGTGATACCCAGTGACTATTTCTATAGTTTTGTTGGTTTCTCTAGCTTTCTTAATTTCAATAGTTTTTTTGATTTCTGCAAATTGATCATCATGACAAGACGTTAAAGCTGCTGCATAGCACGTTAAGCCTCGAGCAATCACTTCCTGCTGCGTGTAATCTAGATCCTTCAAAGCTTGGACAACCTGCATCTCTGCATATGCATTAATCTTATTAACCGTATCTTGTCCTTTGCTTGTTAATTGAAGAGATTTTGAGCGCCCATCTTTTTCAGCTCGTAATTCAATTAACTCACCTCCCTCAACTAATTTACTCAACATTCGGCTTATACTGGATTTTTCCAAGCCTAGTATCTGTGCCAATTGTGCTGCATTCATTATTCCATTATTTTCTAACTCTAGTAATGCATGAACAGCAGATGCTGAATAATCTGTTGTAGCAAGAGTGGCTTTCATAAAGCCTAATTCTCGAACCATCATTCGTGAAGATCTACGAATTTCTTCAATGATTTTACTGTCTATCATCGCATTGGCATCTAAATATAGTTGTATAATACAACTATATTTAGATGTTGGTGTCAATCTTTTTAATAAAGTGCTCAACAATCTTCAAACCGAACATCCCCCAATCTCTATGAAATTTATAATTCATTATCTGTGCATGTTTTTTTCCAGTTTGCAACGAATTCACTGACAGCTTTTTGCTTGTCTAAATGTGTTGCATAGACAGGGGTTCCCTCAGCATCGATCACCATAATTTGCAATAAGTTGTTTTGTAGTTCATTGAATTGGTCTTTTAGTTGAGCTGTATTTTTTAAATCAACTCCTCCCTGCCGAAGTTGCATAATCATATCCGCTGTATCTTCTACAATTTTGCATTCATTTTTGTTATTTGCATAAGCTGAAGTACTTAATACCATCAGTAATAATATTTTAAATTTCATTTCAATAACTCTTTATAAGTCTATAAACCCACTTCGTTGAAGAAAATACGATTGGTTGAAAAACCTCTTTACATATACACTGCCCCTTGAATCAGGTACTCCTCCTCTAAATCATCTACACAAGATGTCAATTTATTGGATTCAGTCATATATTTATTTAAAAATTCAATTTGCTGAGCATCGAGTAAATACTTACAAATATAGCTATCATAAGAATACGAAAGCCAATTATTGACGAATATTAAATGATAATTTTCCTGAACAATATTGAGTAACAATTCAGTATGCTGATACTGATCCTCCAAAATGAACAAACAGTAATTATCCCACTTTAAAAATTCAGTTCGATAAGGATGACATTCAAAATACTGAGAAATTTTTTGCCCCTCTACGACTTGAATTTCGGGTAAATACTTAAACATTTTTTTATTGAAATTATTGTTGCACTAAAACTTCGTTCTTGCCCAAAACTATGCCCCTCACTAATCCACTCACCTTGAGATAATTCAGCCTCAATAACATAAGATTTTAAAACTTCAGTTGGTCGATCATACAAAGTATTCAATTCTGAATGTGGAGGCAACCAAAGTAAATGATATCGCCCATTTTTAGTATATTGAGCTTCAGAGTCTTGTAATGAAATTTGGTATATTTCACCAACTTTAGGTAAAAGCTTATCTAACTTTATGATGGATTCCCAACTTAAATCCCAATTTGTTCGAGACCAATTTGCCGAAGCAAGCACTTCAATTTTATTTCTATTCATTCTGAGCATTTATCACCAATTGCTTATACTAAAATTAACTTTAACTCAAATCCCCCATACCACCAACTAGCTAACAAAGCTTCTGTCACATAAATGATGAACTAATGGAAAATATGCTATATCAGTGATGTTATCCAACTAATTACTATCTAAGATAATAAGCATTTTTCGAAAAAATCGTCAATCTAAGGGCCATTCTTCCTTCAGTCTTTCTGCACCAACTGCATGCTCATCAGTATTTTTGAATTTAGTATGTTCTCGTTGAAAATTAGTAACATATTTTAAGAATTAATATAATACATGATAAATTTCATGTACTTCATAAAAATTATTTGATGTGTTTTTGAGGAAATTTAAAAAGTGACTGAGATTGAAACTAAAAATTTAATATTAAAACCATTTATTAAAGAGAATTTAAACGTTGCTCTTTCACTATTTCAAGATAAAGATTTCATGGCTTTTTCACCCAATGGAACATTAAATATTGAAGATGCTACTAAAAGATTTTTCGAAATCTTAGAGCATTATCAAAATAATGGATTTGGTAAGTTTGCAATAATTTCAAAAACTACGAATAAAATTATTGGCTATTGTGGTTTTGAGATGTGTACTATTGATGGGAAAGACGAAGCTGAATTAGGATTTAGATTAATTAAAATTGAACGAGGTAGAGGTTATGTAGTAGAAGCAGCAACTGCGTTAATCGAAGATATGAAAAACAGAAATTTTAAGTATGTTATCGCATTTTCTGAGAAAGATAATACACCTGCTCACAACTTACTCAATAAACTAGGATTTAGTAAAACATTTAAATCTAACTTCATGAATATGGATGTAGTTTTTTATAAGATGATTTTTTGAAAAATTTTTCAATTTTAATTAAGATTGTTCAAAAATATAACCCTCAATTTGAGACCATGCTTCATTTAATTTTTCTTTATCAACTCGTACTTTTGCATCTCTTACAATATCAAAAGTTTTAGATTTAGGTGAATGGGTTTTATACTGACTGTCATTGAAACCCTTGCAGTTCTCTTTTGAAAAGTCGCCTTCTTGTAGCACTAGAATTCATTGCAATTCAATTTCAACCACATAAAATATCTTATAAATTATTGTTTTTAATTAATTTAATAAGTTAAACATTAACACACAAAATAAAAACGCCCTATTTAGGACGTTTTTATAATTTATAGCAAACAGAATATTATGCAGTTAACTCATTTACAGCAGCAACTACAGCTTCTGTAGTAATACCAAAGAATTGGAATAAGTCTTTTGCAGGTGCAGATTCACCATAAGTCGTCATACCGATCACTTTGCCGTCTAAACCAACAAATTTCCACCAATAATCTACATGACCTGCTTCAACAGCAACACGTGCACGAATATTTGATGGTAAAACTGCTTCACGGTAAGCAGCATCTTGTTTAACAAACTCTTCTGCACATGGCATAGATACAACACGTACACCTTCAAGTTGTGCATAAGCTTCCATAGCCAATGAAACTTCTGAACCTGTCGCAATGATGATTGCTTTTAACTCGCCTTTTTCTTCAGCCAGTACATAACCACCTTTTGCAACATTGTCAATTTGTGCTTGAGTACGAGTTTGGAATGGTAAGTTTTGACGAGAGAAAATTAATGCTGTTGGGCCTTCATTGCGTGTTAATGCAGATTTCCAAGAAATCGAAGCTTCAACAGTGTCACATGGACGCCAAGTATTTAAGTTTGGTGTGCCACGTAAAGAAGCAATTTGCTCTACAGGTTGGTGAGTAGGACCATCTTCACCTAAACCAATTGAATCATGTGTATAAACATGAATGACACGTTGTTTCATCAATGCAGACATGCGCACTGCGTTACGCGCATATTCCATAAACATCAGGAATGTTGCAACATAAGAAATGAAACCACCATGTAAAGCAACACCATTGGCAATTGCAGTCATACCGAACTCACGTACACCATAATGTACATAGTTACCTGCTGGATCTGACTCTACACTTTTAGCGCCTTTCCACAAAGTTAAGTTTGACCCAGCCAAATCAGCAGAACCACCTAAAATTTCAGGAAGTAAAGGTGCAAATGCTTGAATCGCATTTTGACTCGCTTTACGCGTTGCAATAGTTTCACCTTTGGCATTCACTTCTGCAATATAAGCATCCGCTTGAGCCAAGAAATCCGCTGGTAATTCACCTTCTACACGGCGTTTAAATTCAGCAGCTTCAGTTGGATATTTTGCAGCATAAGCAGCAAAAGTTTCGTTCCAAGTCTTTTCTGACGCTAAACCTTTCGCTTTTGCATCCCAAGCAGTATAAATATCTGAAGGAATAACAAATGACTCTTCTTTCCAACCCAATGCTTCACGAGTTAATGTGATTTCATCATTACCTAATGGAGCGCCGTGACAATCTTCTTTACCTTGCTTATTCGGTGAACCGAGGCCAATGATCGTTTTACAAATAATCAAAGTTGGTTTTGCAGTTTCTTGACGTGCTTCAACTGTTGCAGCACGAATAGCATCAGCGTCATGACCATCAGCACGAAGTACTTGCCAACCATAAGCTTTAAAACGCGCTTCAGTATCGTCAGAGAACCAACCTTCTACTTCACCATCAATTGAAATACCATTGTCATCATAATAAGCAATCAGTTTTCCAAGCCCTAAAGTTCCAGCAAGTGAACATGCTTCATGGGAGATACCTTCCATTAAACAACCATCGCCTAAGAAACAGTAAGTGAAATGATCTACAACTTTGATGTCTTCTTTATTGAATTGCGCTGCTAATGTTTTTTCAGCGAGTGCAAAGCCAACTGCATTGGCAATACCCTGACCTAATGGGCCAGTTGTTGTCTCGATACCAGGCGCATAACCTAATTCTGGGTGACCCGGTGTTTTCGAATGCAATTGACGGAACTGTTTAATGTCTTCGATTGAAAGATCATAGCCTGTTAAATGTAACAATGCATATTGCAACATTGAACCATGACCATTTGACAATACAAAGCGGTCACGGTTTGCCCATTGTGGATTTGTTGGATTATGATTTAAAAATTCGCGCCATACGACATCAGCGATATCTGCCATCCCCATTGGTGCACCTGGATGTCCAGAATTGGCTTTTTGCACAGCATCCATAGCCAATACACGAATTGCGTTAGCTATACGACGTTCATTCAACGGGGTTGTCATAGATCAGAGTCCAATAAATAAAAAATATAGGAAGATGAATAGATATTCAAAAACTGTGATGTATTGTCTTAAAAAAAACGATCAGGGTAAAGACTTAAGTCTATATTTATCCCTTTAGGTTGCAAATTAATTAAAAAATAAACGAAATACAGTCGAAACGACATAAAAACTGATAGATAACCGTGATGATTTTGCATCAACCGTTGTATAAACTCAAAGCACGAGTATAAATTTTTAAAGTGAGTTTTCATCACGATCACAAGGAAGAGTGAAGAGAACCACGCAAAGTTTAATTTAATCGCTAAACCAATAAATTGCTCAATTAAAACAACTTGTTGTTTTTTAAAACTCGGCAATATGTACCCAAATCAGGCAGCTTTATCAATTTTTCTAATGAACATATCAATTAAAAACGCATTAAAATGAATTTTATTCATGATTTTTAATCAGGTAATGCTAGTCCTCAGACTGAAGTCGATGTAACATATTGCGTCTTTATAAATTACTGTGATAGGACTTTCATGCGCGAGTATGCTGTTTTTACTTCGGAATCTGTGAGCGAAGGCCATCCAGATAAAATGGCTGACCAAATCAGTGACGCTATCTTGGATGCAATCTTAAAAGAAGACCCATATGCACGGGTTGCCTGCGAAACATTAGTAAAAACTGGTGCGGTGATTCTTGCGGGTGAAATCACCACGACAGCAAATGTCGATTTTGAATCGATTGTTCGTCACACGGTCAATGGTATTGGCTACCACCATACAGATCTTGGTTTTGATGGCTCAACATGTGCTGTTATTAATATGATCGGTAAACAATCACCTGAAATCGCACAAGGTGTAGATCGTCAAAAACCTGAAGATCAGGGTGCAGGCGACCAAGGCTTAATGTTTGGCTATGCGAGCCGTGAAACAGATGTGCTTATGCCAGCACCTATTTCATATGCACACCGCTTAATGGAAAAGCAAGCTGAATTACGTCGTAATGGTGCATTGCCATGGTTACGTCCAGATGCAAAAAGCCAAGTTACGTTTGCCTATGAAAATGGTAAACCTGTTCGTTTAGATGCAGTGGTACTTTCAACTCAACATGATCCTGAAATTTCACAAGCGAACTTAAAAGAAGCAGTGATTGAAGAAATCGTGAAAAAGATCATCCCTGCTGAAATGTTCCATGCTGAGACTAAATTCCATATTAACCCAACAGGTTTATTTGTGATTGGTGGTCCAGTGGGTGACTGTGGTTTAACTGGGCGTAAAATTATTGTTGATACTTATGGCGGTATGGCTCGTCATGGTGGTGGTGCTTTCTCTGGTAAAGATCCATCAAAAGTTGATCGCTCAGCAGCGTATGCTGGTCGTTATGTTGCAAAAAACATTGTTGCAGCAGGACTTGCTGATAAGTGTGAAATCCAAGTGTCTTATGCGATTGGTGTGGCTGAACCAACTTCAATTTCAATCAATACCTTCAATACAGGTAAGGTATCTGATGAATTGATCATTCAATTGGTACGTGAACACTTCGATTTACGTCCATATGGCATTACCCGTATGCTTGACTTGATTCAACCAATGTATAAGCAAACAGCTGCTTATGGACATTTTGGTCGTGATGGTTCTGATACAGCATTCACTTGGGAAAAAACAGATAAAGTTGAAGCGCTTAAAGCATCTGCGAATCTGTAATCGCTTCGAAATTATTTTGCAACCGAATGAAAAATTAAAAAAGCTCGCAAATGCGAGCTTTTTTGTTTGTTAAAGATCTGGAAATATATACCTCAAAAAAACTCCCTCCTCTTTATCACGTTCAATATCATTGAACTTTAAATAAAAAACGCTTATCTACCTTTTATATCCCTTATTTGCATGTTCTTAATCTTGTTCTTATAAATATAAACATCGAATCACTATGTACCAGACTTAGAGTCTTGTTGTAAAACACTTAATATCGAAATTTGTTCAGGAGTCTCTGCATTATGATTTTGAACATACAGATGCCCTACCTTAAATGTTACAGCCACAATAAAACAAGCCACTAAGCAAAATGTCCATAAACCATACGGACTTTTGATATGTTGTGAGCCACATTTTGGGCAAACTTTTTGTGTTGAAGTCACAACCTCATCACAACAAGCGCAATGATATTTTAGAATCATCATCAGATCTCCTTCTTATCGCACTATTATTGTTTTTATTTATTACACTACAATTATATCCATATAAGTAATGTAAAATTTAACCACATTTTTAGTTTACATGATTAGTAATGTTTGACAAGCAAAATTTGTTTCTATTTATTTTTATTAAAAATCAATACATTAAAAATATTTAAATACTCAATCAGATAAAAGCTCGTTACACTACTTACATTCTTTTTTGATTGTATATGATCATTATTCTGTATCTTGAATATTCAAGGTATAATTCAATCTTAAGCAAATGTAAGATTTTGGGAGATTATTTTGGTACAACTGATCAAAAAAGGTGGCTTACGTGAACGCGCCAACCGCAGTCGTAAATATTCTGAGTCCGAAAATAACATCAAAACTTTAGACCCACATCGCTATCAGACACAAGAACATCTTGACGAGACCCCAACTCAATATGACGATAACAAAAAAACTGATTCTAAAGAAAATGAAAATCAATAAAACATTTTAAGTACATCCACCCAAAGGAAGACTGCAAATAATAAGAAAAAGCTTCCTGAGAGAATATCAATATAACTTCCAGAACGTTGATAGATCGCTTTTATTTTGGGAATCGACATAATCAACATCAAAAGACTGAACACTAAAAATGTTTGTATGGGAATGATCACAGCCAATTGCGGTTTTAAGTTTAATCCAGCGCTTGAGCTTAATGCCAATGAGAAAACACTGCTGAAATAAATCACAATTTTGGGATTGGCTAAATTTGTAAAAAGCCCTAGAAGAAAATAGTTTTTCGGTGCATGTTCAATGACCCCATCGAGATTGGTGGTCTGTTTAAGTGTAGCAATACCCCCCTTTAGCATGGCATACCCCATTCGAGCCAAAAAGAATCCACCAATCAACATCAATACTTGCTGAATCCAAGGCCACTGCTCTAACAAGACTGTAAAGCCCAATAGTGTTAAAATCACCCAAACCACAACACCCGCAGATATGCTTAAAATAATTTTAAGCGTATTTGCCCGAGTCGTAGAGGCTGAACTTTTAGCAACCAATAAAACATCTGGTCCTGGACTGAGTTGTGCTACAAAATGTAGTGCACAAATGGTCAATAACATCGACATAATTTAATCTTATCGCTTAGGGCGAGCCAATTATACCGTTTGATCAATCATTTAAGAAATAATCCTACACCTTGAATAGCGATATTGTTTGTTCGTTCAGAAAGTGCGCCTAAACAATCAAGAACCTCATATTCCGATGTCGATCTAAATCTAAGCTACATCATTCAACCCTACAAAAATCGTTAGCTGATATGATCGATATTTTGTTGAGCAAACATATTGAATTGAAAATTATAGTCAATCTGTTAAAAAACCATATAGCAAAATATCATTTTTCTTGATCACTAAAATGTATGCGATCAATATATTGTTTGATGATCTAAAGCTTGTACTGCCATGCTTAACATCTAAAGTTTAAATCGTTCTGCACAGGTGATGACTTACTTTTTAGAGATGCAAAGTGACAAAAATCTTTTATTACGCTAGGGGTACATCCTCCCCGCTCAACATGACGACATCCATATCGCATCGTGTTAGCACGATCAGCTATGATTCAAAAGGACAAAATAATTGAAATCAAAATCACTTGATAATCAGGCGGTTTGACTATACAAATTTTGACTATAAAAAAAGCTGAATCTTTCGACTCAGCTTTTAAGTTAAATCATATTAGCGATGGCTTTATTTTTTATTCACATCTTTGAGTTCAATTTGCTTATGTTCAGGTTCAACTTCATGCGCTTCACCATCAATGATCGTTGAATCTCGATATTGACCACCAGATTGTTGGTTTTGCATATCCTGCATTTGACGCATTAAGTCTGCAAATGGGTTTTGTCCTTGCGCATCACCCATATTTCCCATTCCGCCCATCATATTACTCATCATGGCTTGTTGCTTTTTCGCCATGTATTTCATTCCTGCATTTTTAATTGCATTCTGAACAGGTGGAAGAATCACCAATAACGCTAAAACGTCTGTAATTAAACCGGGGATCATCAACAAAATACCAGCAAATGCTGTTGCCATTTTTTTAGCAATAGCAGGATCATTTCCCATCATTCCTGTCATTTGCATTTGCTGTAATTGCGGCATAATGGTTGCAGTACTTGAACGTAAAAGATTTAAACCAATCAAAAAAGCAATGATAAACCAGAAGAACACGTACCAACCACTAATGAATTGCGCTACACCAATCCAAACAGCAATTTCAAGAATGATACCAATTAAAATAATAGGAAAAAGTTTCATCGAAACAAAGCATCTCAAAGATAAATTAAATTTTAGCTTGAAAAATCATACATCACTACATGCCATGAATTTCGCCACTATTTATATTTATAAGGGCATTCATAATTTTTTAAAGGGTAATTTTGTGTTTAATCATCGAATTTCTTTATTTTTGCCATTCATAGACTGATGTTTTATAAAAAAAAGATACAGTGCCAATAAGGAGCCTACAGGAAAGAGAAAAAGCAAAATTACTGCAATAAAACGAGACATACGGCGGCCTCGTTCAGAACCTTTTTCTGCTTCTAATGAAGCGATAAAATGTAAGTACATCATCCAACCAAATACTGCCAATAAAATCAGAAAGACGTACAACGCATCTCGATCAAATTTTTGCAATATTCCAAACCCAAGCAAGATAAAACCGATCAGATAGATCAGGGTGATTAAACGATGAATCCAATACACATGTTTGTTTTTGATTTGCACTAATACAACAAACTATTCAAAAAAACCGTCCTATTTTATTAATTGATAATACAGCCAATACCTTAAAATTTTGCTTACAATTGCTGGATAGCATCATATAATCAAATTAAGATTTACGATAAACAGTATTATGCCTTTAATTATTGGAATTGATCCCGGGTCACGTTTAACAGGTTATGGGATCATTGAAAAAGATGGTCAAAAACTTTCTTTTATTGATGCAGGTACGATTCGTACTGAAACCAAAGAAATGCCTGAGCGTTTAAAACGAATTTTTGCAGGAATTGATCGTATTGTTCAATTTCATGGTCCAACTGAGGCAGCAGTCGAACAAGTGTTTATGGCACAAAACCCAGACTCAGCATTAAAGTTGGGTCAAGCCCGTGGTGCGGCTATTGCCGCCTTGGTCAATTTAGATCTGCAAGTTGCTGAATATACTGCTCGGCAAATTAAACAATCTGTTGTTGGTTATGGTGCTGCAGACAAAGAACAAGTGCAAATGATGGTGATGAAGCTTTTGAATCTTTCAGTGAAGCCTCAACAAGATGCTGCTGATGCGCTTGCAGCCGCAATTTGCCATGCACATGCTTCAGGCAGTATGAGTAAATTAGCCGTGCTGAATGCCTTAGGTGGTATGGCACGCGGACGTAGCCGCAATAGCAGCCGTAGACGCTAATACATTCACACAATCTACAATTTATAAATCTAGGTACAGATGAAGCCTCATCTGTACCTACCCTGTAAATATACAAAATCAAGTTTTATACGTTCTTAGATCAAGCCAAAATATTTTATCGAATTAGAAAATTTTTAAATAAGAATCCACTTTGCTATATTTCAATCGCCTCAATTAATTTAAATAAGGCAGTGCATCTTTACGCACCTCCCGAATACTGGGTTGTTTAGAGTACGTTGCAATCAGCATCTTTCCAGAGTTTCTAAGATTTTTTTTCTGTTCTGGATCGACTCGAATTAACACCAATTCTTCTGGAATACGTGGGTTGCTTCCCTCCCGAGAAATAATGAAACTCTGATTTCGTTCAAGAATTTTATAATTCGGAAACTCTTTCTGTAACTTCTCTTTGAAGCTCAGCGTTTTATCTTCTTTTTTACGACCATCCATCTGCGTGTATATAATCAACACAATACATGCTGCAAAAACAATTCCAACGATTAAATACTTCTCTAACATTTTATTTCACTCGAACATATTTTTGCTGTTTCTCATTGTAGTGATAAACATGGGTTTCATTTATAGGAATAATTTTAGCACGATCTCCATGATAAATTCGTTGAGTACCTGTATAAGCGATTTCAATATCAAATAAACCATCATGTACTGTTGTTAAAAAATGATAGTCAGCTTGCGTGTTATAAATTTGCTCGCTACCTGTAACTTCATTGTCATTGCTAATTTCTGCAACAATTAACTTTTTAATATATGGTTTTTCATCAAAAGGAACGATATATAAAGTGGTGCTTGAGTAACCTTGACGACTAAATTCTTGTTCTTCCACATAAGCTTTGATTTGTGGCCCTACCTTGCGAATATTTTTCACAATCTCTGATGATGGATAAGGTAAATAACGATAATCTGCATTCATCCAACTGTTTTCATCCTGACTTTGGCTGATCAGCTCATATTGTTCCGAAGTATTTTTCTTGAATATATAGACTTGGGTAAAAGTCGCACATGGACCACAAAAATTGATCTCGTGGTTATCTTTATCTACTGAAATCTCAGTGGTGGTAAACACATAACGTAATTCATTTTGCACATTTCGATATGTATAAGCAGGGCTAAATACAATTACGGCATGATCACTATTTAAAGCATGAGTATATTCTGCATTTTTAATACCGATATAAGGTATGTTTTGCTGATCTAATTGATTAATTTTGGTCACTTCAATCTGTTTTTGATAAAAAGCTTTCATGACCGTTTTAAAGTCTAAATCTTTGAGAACAATTTTAGGATGATAACTTTCAGCCATCTTTTCATTTGTTTGTGCAATAACACGACTATGAATACTACACATCAGAAGACAACTGAGTAAAAATGTTTTAGCGATCATTTTAATTTATCTACAATTATTTTTTATGCCAAAAGGCTGATTTAACGAATCATTTCAAATTGAGTAAAATCTAAATCATGATTGATTTTATACTGTTCAATACTGGTGACTTCAGCCCTTAACGGTCCAACATAACAATGACGAATTAAACTTAGAATTGCTTGCTCATCTCCAACAACAACTGCTTCAACCTCACCTGTGGCTAAATTTTTGACATAACCTTTAAGTTCTAACTGAATTGCCTCTTTCTCAAACCAACGTCGATAACCAACACCTTGCACTTTACCTCGTATCAAAAGTTTAACTGCACACATTGGTTTTACTCCTGACATTGTTTTTTACTCCTGACATTGATTGATGACATAATACACAGCATGCGCCATATGTTGTGCTTGTAAACCACGAATGCCTTGTTGTGCAAGATAATCACCAGCTTGCGCATGTAAAGTGACAATATCATGTAGTTGCACACTTCCAGCAAATTGAGCCTTTAAACTGGCAATCATTCCTGCCAAAACATCTCCCATTCCGCCTGTACCCATCCCCGGATTACCTGCGGTACAAATCCATAATTTATCGTCAAGAATTAAGCTACCTGCACCTTTCAACACCCAATTGCCTGAGTATTTCTTTTGTAGACTTTGAATAGCTTTTATACGGTCAGACTCAATTTCAGCGATTGTGCAATCAAGTAACTTAGCTGCCTCACCAGGATGTGGGGTTAAATACGAATTTTGGTTTAATTGAGCATTTTGTTCTGCCAAAAACCATAAGGCATCAGCATCAAAAACCACTTGTAAATGACGACTTAAACAAATTGCCTTAAACCATTTTGAGAACTGCTGTTCAGCCCAAAGATCTCGGCCCAATCCCATACCAAAACCAACAGCATCAACTTGACTGAGTAATGATTGGATCTCATTTTCGGTAAGCGCATTGATATCTTTGATCATAATATTTGGTGAACGTGCCAAAATAGCCGTATGATGTTTTTGGTGACAGACAATAGTCACTTTTCCAACACCCGCACAAAATGCTGACTCTGCGGCCAATATCACCGCCCCACCCATATCGGCATGCCCACCTATGACCAACACATGTCCATAACTACCTTTATGTCCAAAAGCTTGCCGTCTCGGTAACTGAATTCGTTGAGGAGCCAATTCTGCAATTGCATTTAGTTCAGAGTCAGTTGGAATCAGAGAAATCGTTTCAACTTGACCTGAATATTCTTTGCCTTGCCCTGTAAATAATCCTGCTTTAAGCCCTAAAACTGTAAATGTATAGTCTGCTTTAACTGCGATGGGTTGTGGCTGCCCCGTATTAGCATTTAAACCACTTGGTAGATCGACGGCAATTTTAACCCCTGTTTGCGCATTAAAATTTTGAATGATTGTTTGCCATGCTTGATCTAGATCTCGATTTAAACCAATACCAAATAGGGCATCAATATGGCAATCAAAAGCCCCTGTCAGATCAAAATGCGAATAAATTTTTAATTGATTTTGCTCAGCCAATTGGATTGCTTGTCTTAACTCATTAGATGAACCAACATCTGTCGCAAATATTTCTACTGCATAACCGCTTTGTTTTAAATAACTGGCGATACAGTATCCATCACCTGCATTATTTCCACGACCACTCCATACCGCGATCGTTTTAACTTTAGGATATGTGTTCTTAAATAGCTGCACTAACTGTTGAGCAATCGACCATGCGGCCTGTTGCATTAAACCAAATGCGCTATTTTGCTGACTAAACCACCGACGCTCCCATGCTTGAATTGCATGGCTATGATAAACTTGGGCTTGCATGTATTTATCCTTTTCTTTTCACTTTTTTTTCAGCACATTGATCACTATGTCAGCAACATTAACCACTTCATCAATCTCTTTGCAACAGCTTGATCTTCAAGAATTAAAAGCCTGGATCAAACAACAGGCTTTGCAATTGGGCTTTGCTGATTGTGTCATTGCACGTCCTGATGCTCAAGCTGAATTACCAAGATTTAAAGAATATTTAAAGCGTGGTTATCATGGTGACATGAAGTTTTTAGAGGAAAATCTAGAAAAACGAGCTGATCCTACCTTATTGGTTCCAGGCACAAAAAGTATCATCTGTGTGCGAATGAATTATTTGGTCGAAACGCCTAAACCACGCTATGTTCCTGATGAGCCTAATTTGGCCATCATCGCACGTTATGCTCGGGGACGTGATTATCATAAAATTATGCGTGGGCGTTTAAAAAAATTAGCCACAATCATTAAAGATAAAGGGGGTGAATTCGAATCACGCCCATTTGCAGATTCCGCGCCTGTTTTCGAAAAATCACTGGCCGAAAGTGCAGGAATGGGCTGGACAGGCAAACATACCCTACTCATTCATAAAAAATCAGGTTCTTTTTTTGTATTAGGTGAACTTTTCACTTCACTGGATTTACCATTTGATGAACCAGCAACGTCACATTGTGGTTCATGTACTGCCTGCATTGATATCTGTCCAACTCAAGCTATTGTCGAACCTTATATGCTTGATGCACGCAAATGCATCGCATATTTAACCATTGAGTATAAAGGAATCATCCCAGAAGACTTGAGACGTGGTATAGGAAATCGTGTATTTGGCTGTGATGATTGCCAACTGATTTGTCCGTGGAATAGTTTTGCTAAAACCGCATCCATCGCAGATTTTAATCCTCGACACGGTTTAGACCACATGAGTTTATTAGACCTCTGGCACTGGGATGAACAGACATTTCTAAGTTGTACTGAAGGTAGCCCACTCCGCCGTACAGGTTATCAAAGTTTTATGCGAAATATAGCAATAGGTTTGGGCAATGCACCATATTCAAGCGAAATTATTCAAGCTTTGACCCAATATCGTTCATCGCATGATGAAGTTGTGCAAGTCCATATTGATTGGGCTATCGCAGAGCAACTGAACAAAAAATCTTCATTATAAATATATTCTTGGTCTATAAAACGACTGACTTTTAATGTTCAGATCTTTGCAAAGTTGTTATTTTTTTTAATTTTTAATAACTAAAACCCAGAATTTTTAAAATCTTAAAAATAAAATTTAGTAAGTAAATTTCAAGAAATATGATTAACTTTGCAACTATATTTATAATTTTAGTTTTCTATATGATTGAACTTTTCAATCGTAAGTTACCATCATATTTGAACATTTTTGCCCTATGGAATTGGCATGAATTATGTATTATATACAGGGATAGATAATGATTATCATGGATTAAACTAATGACAGTACGTAATGACTGGGCTCGTGAAGAAATTCAAGCTTTATATGAACAGCCTTTCTTAGACTTAGTCTTTAAGGCTCAACAAATTCATCGTGAGCATTTTGAAGCAAATAGCATTCAAGTCAGTACTCTACTTTCAATTAAAACAGGAAAATGCCCTGAAGATTGCAAATATTGTTCGCAATCTGCACGCTATGACTCAAAACTAGAAGCTGAAAAGCGTATCGCGGTGGATAAAGTTATTAGCGAAGCCAAAGAAGCAATTGAATCTGGTTCTTCTCGCTTTTGTATGGGTGCAGCATGGCGTAACCCCCATGAACGTGACATGCCATATGTCTTAGAAATGGTGCGTGAAGTGAAAGCACTTGGTTTAGAAACCTGTATGACTCTTGGTATGCTCAACCAATCACAAGCTGAACGCCTCCATGAAGCAGGCTTAGATTATTACAATCACAACCTAGATACCTCTCGTGAATATTATTCACATATTATCAGTACCCGTACTTTTGATGATCGTTTAAACACTTTAGATCATGTGCGTAACGCAGGTATGAAAGTTTGTAGTGGCGGAATTGTTGGTTTAGGTGAAAACCGCAATGATCGCATTGGTTTATTGCATGAATTAGCAACCCTGCCTGTACACCCTGAATCTGTACCCATCAATATGTTGGTTCCGATAGAAGGGACACCGCTTGCTGATGTAGAAAAGCTGGATGTTACTGAATGGATTCGTACTATTGCTGTTGCACGTATTATCATGCCACATAGCTATATTCGTCTTTCTGCTGGTCGTGAATCACTGACCGACTCAGATCAAGCTTTGGCATTTATGGCTGGTGCAAACTCGTTATTTAGTGGTGAAAAATTATTAACCACACCGAATGCTGGTGAAGGTAAAGACAGACTACTCTTTAATAAGTTAGGTCTAAAAGCTGAGAAAGCCAAGCCAACTGTTGCTGAACTTTCTGTAGATGCAATGGCGAGTTAATTAATAATTCGGTTCTAACATCATGTCATTGTGCATGGTGTTAGAAACATTGCTTTGCTTTAAAATGCTTCACTTTTTCTTAGCTTCCTTTCTTAACTCTATTTCTAAAGCCCTGTTTCTAAAAACTCGCTTAAATAATCATTACACTATTTTTCTTCTGCATTTGATCTACAATATCATCTGACTTAAAACCGAGTCGCCAATACAATAATTGCAATACATCCAATTCATCTTGGGTAATAATCCGATCATTCCATAAGCAAATTTCTGCAACACCAAGAATACTTAAACGATCACGTAATAATAAACCCGCAATATCATTTAAGATTTCACCTAAATCAATCGGCTCATCTGAAATTTCTTCAAATAACTCAAGCTCATCTTTGGATAAAACACGTTCTAAAATCTCATAACGTACATCGAGTTGATTGGCACTGTTGATTTGTTGAACGTGCAATAAGGCATCAATTAAACGCACAATCTGTGGTTTCACTGTTTCAAGTGATGAAGGTGTATGCATTGGTAGCAAATGTAACTCAGCTTTTACCCGCTCAATTAACAGCGCATCCAATAAGCCTATTTCTCCATCTTCCTGAATAATTTTCGCAAGTTTCGTTACAAATTGACGCGCACTCGTTGCAGGCATATTACCCAGATTTTCACATGCATCATGAAAAATTTGGATATGGATACGCCCATCCATGCTTAATAATGAGTCAATAATGGCTCGACTTACCGCAGCATCAGATGGAATAAACTCGCGATATTGTCGAATCATTAAAATTGCAACCATAACCTCACGTGACCCAATCGCAGTTTGCATTGCACGCTGAATTAAATCTGAGCGCTCAATTTGACGGCGCACTTCCGGATTTAGCGGTTTAATCGCATCATTTAACGCAAAGCTAATTGGAGATAAACGCAATAGTGGCAATGGCTGAGGTGAAACCCAAGGATTATAAACTTCACCTGAAGACTCTTCTAATGGACGCAATAAACTAAATAATGGCTTACTGCGCAACTTTTTTAAATTTTCTAATTGCAAATCTTGCAATAAAGTCGGATTCAACTCATAGATCCGATCTTCAATATTTGGATGAATATTCAACCAGCTTTGTGGACTCAATGAGTTGGCAAAGCACATATGTGCAATTGCTTCTGAAAACTCACTATGAATTTGCGAACCTGCATGATGCACATAAATACGCAATAAAGTCTGCACATTGGCATTATTCAGTAATAACTTTTTCGTTTTATAATCATTATAAAAAGTACGCCCACCCAATGTGAAATATTTAATCAAACGATTGATTAAAATCCCCATACTGCCCAGTAGCCAAATCACACCACCCACTGCAACAAAACTGGTTTCGAATTTATGTTGATTGCCTTTGGCGTTGTAACGATTAAAGCCCTGCTTCGCAATTTTGCTTCCCAACTGACTAAAAGTGATAAGCCCACTATATAAAATCTTGAGTCGAGTATTTTCGCGAGCCTCACCAGATAGAATTTGATTGAACTCGTGCCCCAACAAGCCATACAACTCCAATTCATCAAGATTCTGCAATGCACCCCAAGTTAAAATAATCACAGTATCTCTCGGATGAAAACCTGCAGTTAAGGCATTTACACTAACTTCATCAGGCAATACATACAAGGTTGGTGCATCAATCTCAAAGGTTTCTGCAAATTTATCTGCAAGATTCAGTGCTACACTTTCTTCAGGAGTGCTTTCGATTTGGCTCAAACGACGTGCTTTTAACTGTTTGGCTAATGAGTGCCCACCAGTACGAAAAACATAAAACTCATAGGCAATCGACCAGCCAATAATAATGATCAGCCCGACGCAACATGGACTTAATACATGCCACCAAATTGATTGTTCACGATCAACATAATGAACCAATAAACCCAAGACGGTATTGAGAATAAAAATAGTCACTATGACCGCAAGTAAGCAAATACTCGCAGACCACAACATATTCTTGTTTTTTATCAAATAATGACTGACATCTTTCAATGTAAAATTCCTCATTACATTGCAAAATACTATAAATGAAAAAAGCGGGAACTTCCCGCTTTTTCTCACTGAAAATCTGTCCCGTCCTGAAATAAGTTTACACATAGGAAACTTATTTTATGGAACATGAACAAAGCCAAAGAGTTAAACGTACTCAGAGAGATGATTCTTTTGCCTTTAAAATGATGGTTATTCAGGAAGTTG
>WNDP01000044.1 GCA_009912575.1 Acinetobacter bereziniae | reverse complement strand
AAACTAAGATGCATTGCATCAAATTATTAGGCGATAAACTCAGTGCTAGGAACTTTCAAAGCCAAGTCAATGAGGTACATGCCCGTATAGCTATTTTAAATAAATTTACAGAATTAGGCCGACCTCATACTCAAGTTGTCACTTAAATTTGAGGCGCCTAGGAGAACTTTGCCTTTAAATCCTTTATGCAACAAAGCCTTTTCTAATACAAAATCTCCTACAACAGTGTTATCTGTATTTTGTTCTATGACTTCACGAAAAATGACTTGAAAACAAGTTAGTATAGTTTTACGGTGATGTATCTTTGAAATACCCCCAAACCACCAAACTAAGTAATTTACATCCATCTTTAGCTTCTTAAAGTCAGAGGTGCTTCTGTAGCCATTCTTATTAGGAACAATAGGGAAAGGTATAGTCAGCTTCATAAATTTTAGTATGATTTATTTATTTAAATTAAAAGTTAAGGCATTATAGAGTAAATAGTTATTCTAAAACAAATGACTAAGATTTGACATCATTGTGTATTATGAAAGCTTGTATTAATTAGATTGAAATTTTCGATATGGAATTTTTTCGAGAAAAACTATTTCAGCATAGATAATTAAAAAATTACCCAGTTATTGATAGTGTATTAATTGTATAGGCTGTTCTGATGCTGCTAAATAATAGGCATAAGTTTAGTTAGGAATTTTAAGAAGTTATAGGTTTTTGTCTCATCTATTTGTGATTTGTCTCATCTATTTCTGAATCTCACAACCGCCACCCACCAAAGCAATTGCAGAAGCCGTATGGTGCGGCGCTCGAAAAGGACGATGACCAAAGTGATGTTGGGTATTGGCAATGGAATAAATACTCGCAACTTCAAGATTCTCTTGCGGATTCAATGCAGGCAAAATGCTAGGCAAACGAGAAGCCAAAAGTGTTTTACCTGTTCCTGGAGGCCCTTTAAATAAAAGAGAATGACCGCCTGCTGCGGCAATTTCTAATGCTCTTCGAGGACGTAACTGACCTTTTACATCGGCGAGGTCAAACTTATATTGATTGCCCAATAAAGATTTTTGTGTGGGTAAGGCAGCAATTTTTTGGGTATTTAAAAAATGATCACAGACTTGTTTTAAATGTTGCGCAGCAAATACATTAAACTCAGGCAGTTGAGCGGCTTCATCAGCATTTTCTTGAGGAAGCATCAGTTGATGTTTTGCCAACTGACAGGCCATGGCGATAGTTAATGTACCTGTGACAGGTCTTAGATGCCCATCCAGTGCGAGTTCTCCTATGAATTCAAAATCATCTGTCACATTTTCAGGAAGCTGACCTGTTGCAACCAAAATACCCAATGCGATTGGAAGATCCAGACGAGAACCATCTTTAGGTAGGTCTGCAGGCGCCAGATTAATGGTTAGGCGTTTCGTTGGAAACTGAAAACCACTATTGATTATTGCAGAGCGGACACGATCCTTACTTTCACGAACGGCTGCTTCTGCTAAACCGACAATCGTTAAAGAAGGTAGTCCTGCACTAACATGGACCTCAACTTCAATTAAAGGTGCATGTAATCCAAGTAAGCCTCGCGTATAAATTTTGGCTAAAGACATTGTTATTTTCCAAGTTTGCTTTATTTTTAATCATTATTATATTTTTTGCACCACTTTTGTGCAAATTTAGTTTATTTTTTATCCTGAATTAAAACCTCAAGCGCTTTAACTTGTGTCTGTAATTCAGTCAATCTTAAATTGGCATTATTTAGTGCAGTTTTTTGGCGTTCAATTTCATCTTTTGAGACGATATCCATTTTGGCGATCGCTTCGTTAAGTAATGCACGTAAGTTATGTTCAATATCTTTTTTAGGTTGATCGACTTGCTCCAAAATTGCTTGTAGTAATGTTTCAATCATGAGGAATCCAAAGTGTTGATATTCTTTGCCTAGTGTAACATCGTGTACTCATTTTTACTTCAGTAATTTTTTGGGATGATCAATGCAGGAAGCTTGAGAAGTTCGTTGGTCAATTTTAAAAAAATTCAGCATTATTGTGAGTTTTTTCAAGTTCAAACTTCACCTAAGGATATACAATAGGTTATAAAGACAGAACATGTTGATTGAGTTAACCACCCCAACCGTTAACAAGATTGGCATGAAAATTGAACATAAAACCTTACTGGTGAAATAAGCCGAAGGAAAACAATATGAAGCTCGTAACTGCAATTGTAAAACCGTTTAAATTAGATGACGTGCGTGAAGCCTTGTCTGATATAGGCGTTCAAGGGATTACCGTAACTGAAGTTAAAGGTTTTGGTCGTCAAAAAGGGCATACAGAACTTTACCGTGGTGCTGAATATGTGGTGGATTTCCTCCCTAAAGTAAAAATTGAAATCGCGATCAGTGATGACATGGTGGATTCAGTGATTGAATCTATTACACGTGTTGCGAGCACTGGGAAAATTGGTGACGGAAAAATTTTCGTGACGAATTTAGAGCAAGTGATTCGTATTCGTACAGGTGAAACAGGTCCAGACGCTGTTTAATTTGGCACGAAGATTGCTGGTTATGTTTATGAAGACATAACTCACAAAATTAGGTTGGGGGATACGAATGAAAAAAATGCTACTAGCGCTCAGCCTGTCTGTCGCACTTCTTGGCGGATCAGTTGCGTGGGCAGAAGAAAGCGTAACTGAGCCTGCATCTACTGCTGTTGCAACTGCAAGCGATGTCAGCACGGCAGCAACAGACACTACAGCAAGCGTTGCGCCTGAAGCAACTGCAACAGTTGCACCTGCTCCAGAGGCAGAAAAACCAACATTAAATACGGGTGATACCGCTTGGATTTTGGTCTCTACAGCATTGGTATTGCTGATGACAATTCCAGGTTTAGCACTGTTTTATGGGGGCATGGTTCGTAAGAAAAACGTACTGGCAACAATGGCACAAAGCTTTACTGCTGCGGCAGTAGTGAGCATTGTATGGGTTGTTATCGGCTACTCACTTGCCTTTGGTTCGGGTAATGCTTTTATTGGTGGTCTGGATAAAGCCATGTTATCAGGCATCACCACAGATGCGCTGAGCGGAAGTATCCCTGAAATTCTATTTGTTATTTTCCAAATGACTTTTGCGATTATTACAGTTGCCATTATTAGTGGTTCTGTGGCTGATCGTATGAAGTTCAGTGCTTGGATCAGCTTTATTACCATTTGGGTGATTGTTGTTTATGCACCGATTGCACATTGGGTATGGGGTGGCGGTTGGTTAATGAACGATGGTGCGCTTGATTTTGCAGGTGGTACAGTGGTTCATATCAACTCAGGTGTTGCTGGTTTAGTTGCTGCATATTTGCTCGGTAAACGTATGGGCTTAGGCAAAGAGTCTATGGCACCACATAACTTAACTTTAACTGTTTTGGGTGCGAGCCTTGTATGGGTAGGTTGGTTCGGTTTCAATGGTGGTTCAGCTTTAGGTGCCAATGGTTCAGCAGCATATGCTCTAGTAACAACTCAAGTTGCAGCGGCAGCAGCAGCGATCGCTTGGTTAGTGGTTGAGAAGATTGTTCGTGGTAAAGGCTCTGTATTGGGTGCAGCATCAGGTGCAGTTGCAGGTCTTGTGGTAATTACGCCAGCAGCAGGTTTTGTGACAGTTAGTGGTGCGTTGATCATGGGTCTGATTGGTGGTGTTGTATGTTTCTGGGGTATTTCTGGTCTTAAACGCATCCTCAAAGCAGACGATTCATTAGATGCATTTGGTCTACATGGTGTGGGCGGTATTGTGGGTGCAATTTTAACCGCTGTCTTTGCAAGCTCATTTATCATGGGAGACAAAGCACCAACCAATATGATGCATCAATTATGGGTTCAAGTAGAGGGTGTGTTGGCGACAATTGCTTACTCAGCAGTAGTGACATTCATTCTTCTTAAAATCATCGATGTGGTGATCGGAATCCGTGTTGAAAATGATGATGAACGTATGGGCTTGGATTTAAGCCAACATGGTGAACGCATCGAATAATTAAAATGATGAGAAGAATAGCTTTTTAGAATAATAACTATATATAGTGTTAAACAGCCCGTGAGGGCTGTTTTTTTTCCATATCTTGCGAAACCCTCAACAAAAACCTGTTTTTTTGCTACACTAGCTGAAATTATGAATTTTGCTTAATTAAACCACTATGCATTGTCCATTTTGTAACGCTGCAGATAGTAAAGTGATCGATTCCCGTTTGGCTGCTGAAGGTAGTCAGATTCGTCGTCGCCGTGAATGTATCAGTTGTAGTGAGCGTTTTACCACTTTTGAAAGTTATGAAGTGGTGATGCCTCGTGTGACCAAGTCTGATGGTAAAAATGAACCATTTGATGAGGCGAAATTGCATCGCTCATTGATGCACGCTTTGCAGAAAAGACCAGTCACACAAGAGCAGATCGAAACAGTGATCAGTGATATTCAATTGCAAATACGGCGTTTGGGGGAGCGAGATGTTCGTTCTCGTACGATTGGTGAAATTGTCATGAAGTCTTTATTTGCATTAGACCATGTTGCATATGTACGTTTTGCATCAGTTTATCAAGACTTCCAAGACATTGATGCTTTCCGTCATCAAATTGAGCAAATGCAAGCGCGTGGGCAAGACCACTAATTTATTTTAAATATGATTGATTAGGAATTTTATGTCTGAGTTGGATTCAAACTCTAAGCCTGAAGATGTTTTAAATATACATCAAGCTCGGATGCAGAAAGCAATTGAACTTGCCAAGCTTGGACAGTATTCCACACGACCAAACCCGAATGTTGGTTGTGTTATTGTCAAAGATGGAATCTTAGTCGGTGAGGGTTTTCATCCTCAAGCTGGACAACCTCATGCAGAAGTCTTCGCAATGCGTCAAGCAGGTGAGTCTGCAAAAGGGGCAACGGCTTATGTGACTTTAGAGCCTTGTGCGCATTATGGGCGTACGCCTCCCTGTGCTAAGGGCTTGGTTGAAGCAGGTGTCGCGAAAGTTATTATTGCATGTTCAGATCCAAACCCGCTTGTTGCAGGGAAGGGTGTTGAGATTTTACGTCAGGCTGGAATTGTTGTTGAAACAGGTGTTTGTGAACAGCAAGCCAAACAACTTAATTTAGGTTTTCTAAAAGCGATGGCAACGGGTTTGCCTTATCTACGTTTAAAAGTCGCTTCGAGTTTAGATGGTCGTACCGCCATGGCATCTGGTGAATCCAAATGGATTACAGGTGCTGCGTCACGCCAAGACGTACAACATTGGCGTGCTATTTCTGGCGCAGTCATTACAGGTATCGAAACGGTATTGGCAGATAATCCTCAACTCAATGTGCGAAGTCTAACCACGACTGATATCACCACGATCGTGCAACCTAAACGTGTTATTTTAGATAGACAAGGGCGGCTCCCTCTCACTGCTCAAGTGCTTAAACAGCCCGAAACAGTGATGGTGATGGGACCATTTCGTCAGGAACTGGCTGAGCTTGGGGTAATACAATTAGATGTTCAACCTTTAAAAGATTTGCTCTCTACCTTAAAAGATTTTCAAATTTATGATGTGCTGGTTGAAGCTGGTGCAACATTATCTACTGCATTTTTACAGGAAAAACTGGTTGATGAATTAATCAGTTATGTTGCTCCCACCTTCTTGGGGCAGTCAGCACGTGCGATGTTTAATGCAGAATTTGAAACGATGGCACAACAATTACGTTTTAAGCTCAAAGATGTTCATCAATTTGGTGATGATATTCGTTTGAGACTTCTCCCTTCGCAAGAGTCAGTATGAATTCAGAGTTAACATCGTCGGTTTATCACAAACGTCGCCATGCTGCACGTACAACAGATGAATACCTTTTTCATCAATTGGTCCCTTATCTGGGGAACAAGCGTCGTTTGTTGCACCTGATTCTTGAAGCGCTTGAAATCACGGGAACTTTGAATCCTAAAGGTAAACGTGCGCCTATTTTTGCTGACTTCTTTGCAGGCAGTGGGGTGGTTTCACGTCTAGCTCGTCAAAATGGTTATCGTGTGATTGCCAATGACTGGGAACCTTATAGTCATGCTTTGAATCATGCCATTCTTGCTTGTACCGATGCGCCAGCATTTAAAGAGTTGGGTGGGTATCAGAAAGCCATTGATTACTTAAATCGCCTACCTGAAGTTAAGGGTTGGGTGACGCATAATTTATGCCCACGTAATGATGAAATTTATGATCCTGCTCGTGATCGTTTGTTTTTTAAACGTCGTAATGGTATGCGCATAGATGCGATTCGCCAACAGATTGCAACGTGGCAGGCACAAGGCGCAATTGATGATGTAGAAATGAGTGCTTTGCTTGCGCCTTTACTTTACTCTGCCAGCTTTGTCAGTAATACCAGCGGTGTATTTAAAAGCTTCCATCATGGTTGGGGAGGTAAAACTCAAACAGCTTTGGAACGGATTGAATCACTCTTGTGGTTAACGCCAAGCCGTTTTAGTGAGGTGGGTGACAATAAGCAACAAACACCTATGGCGGAAATGTGGTGTGTGGATGCACAGCATTTGGCAAATCAAATGAGTGGTTTTGAAGTGGATGTGGCATATTTAGATCCACCTTATAACCAACATGCTTATAGCAGTAATTATCATGTACTCAACTCATTAACCCTTTGGGATCAAGTTGATCTACCTACGCCAGATACCAAAGGTTTTAAAAGTGGAATTGATCGAGCATGGCGAAAAGAGCGTCCAAGCCCGTATAACTCGTCCAAGCATGCTCAAGAGGCTTATGAGAACTTACTGGAAACGATTAATGCTCGTTATATTCTTACCAGTTACTCAACCGATGGCAATATCGAAGCCAAAGATTTATTGGCGGCCAATCTAAAACGTGGCAAAGTTACGCTATTGACCCAAGATGTCCCACGTTATCGTGTAAGTAAGCAGCGTCAGTCTGAGCGTGCGCGTGTACTTGAGTTTATTGTTATTACCGATACGCATGCCAAGTCAGGTCCGCCATTGCGTCAGCTTTTAGGTCAACTCTATCATTTTGCTGAATTGGGTGGGGTAGATACATCTGGGGTAAGTACGCAACTGGCGTTATGGTAAAATAGATCTTAACCCAATCAACAACATTGATATTCATCAGCCCTCAGATTGAGGAAGTAGGTAGCATTATGTTCACAGGCATTGTTGAAAGTTTAGGTAAAGTTGAAAGCTTACAAAGTGTAGGCGGTGATGTGCGTCTACGTATTCAAACTGACCTAGATATGTCTGATGTGCATTTGGGTGATTCTATCGCAACCAACGGTATTTGTTTGACGGTGATTGATTGGGGTGAAAACTGGTATGCTGCAGATGTTTCTCGTGAAAGTTTAAACCGTTCAACTTTGGCTGGCTGGAATGTCGGACAAGCCGTAAATGTTGAAAAGGCCATGTTACCTACAACACGTTTTGGTGGGCATATTGTCAGTGGACATGTCGATGCTGTAGGTGAAATCACGGTAGTACGTTCAGATGCACGGTCACTGTATTTTGAAGTCACAGCACCTGTGGAAATCGCAAAATATTTAGCTGAAAAAGGTTCGATCACTGTCGATGGAATCAGCTTAACCATCAATCATTTACGTGGCAATATTCTCAGTCTCAATTTGATTCCACATACTGCCGAAAGAACCAATATTGGTTCATGGAAAGTCGGTGCTAAAGTCAATTTGGAAGTCGATGTATTGGCTCGTTATATCGAGCGTTTACTGCTCGGTGATCAAGCAGCAGAAGTCACCAAAGCATCAAAATTGAGCATGGAATTTTTGGCTGCCAATGGTTTTTTAAAATAAATAAAATTGAGTCTACGATTGAAAAAGCCTAATTAATTTAGGCTTTTTAATATTTACATGGTTAAATTAGATTAATATATTGTGGATACTTCTTTGAAGAGCGTTGAGTATTGCTTGAATTTTTATTGCATTTAGAACAATTATTGCCCACTTTCCTCGAAAATTATGGGTTATGGATTTATGCCATTTTATTTCTGATTATTTTTGCAGAAACTGGCTCAATCTTTATGTTTTTTCTCCCCGGTGATAGTTTATTAATCGCTGTTGGTGCGCTGTGCTCTACAGCTGAATCAGTTCATCTTCACTATATGGGAATTTTACTGATTATTGCTTCAATTTTAGGTTATATCGTCAATTACTATACTGGACGTGCTTTAGGTTTTAAGTATTTTCATGCACATTCACGTTGGTTTAAGCCCGAATATATTAAAAAGACCAATCATTATTTTGAACGTCATGGGGGAAAACGATTCTTGTTGCACGTTTTGTACCTTTTGTACGCTCTTTCGCCCCATTTGCGGCAGGTGCAGGACATATGAAAATGCCTGTATTCATGTTGTATAACGTATTGGGTGGCTGGATTTGGATTGCACTATTGCTAGGTGCTGGTTATGGTGCAGGTAATCTACTGTCGTTATTAATCGATTCATTTTAAACACACTGAAAATAGATACACATCAGCCGAATGTTGTACTCAGCATTCGGCTGATGTGTATCTATAGCATGATAAAAAGTGGTTGTTCGCAAAATTTAAAAAGCCGAGGCAATGAATCAGAATAATATGACAATATTTTTACGCACTGACACAAAAAAAACGCCAGAAAATGCAAACAGAAAAAGCTTTCAAATCGCCAAAGTGCTAACATTTTGCAAGTTTTAAAATCTTAATGCTGGTGGGCAAAAATGTTGATACAACGTGGTGGTTTAAAAGTTGTGGCTGGGCTTGGAATTTCAGGCGTTTCAGCTGTAAATTTTCTACATGAAAATGGCTACCGTGTTGCAGTCACTGATTCACGTGAAGTTCCACCAGGACATGATCAAATTCCAGCAGCCGTACAGACTCGTTTTGGCAAATTGGACCAAGATTTGTTGTTACAAGCAGAAGAAATCGTCATCAGCCCAGGATTGGATCTTAAACTGCCAGAGATTCAAGCTGCAATTGCCAAAGGGATTCCAGTCGTCAGCGAGATTCAGATTTTACGTCGTGCTACAGATAAGCCAATTGTGGCGATTACAGGTTCAAATGCTAAAAGTACAGTGACTACGCTGATTGGTCTGATGGCACAAGATGCAGGCGTTAAAGTTGCTGTTGGTGGAAATCTAGGTCGCCCAGCCTTAGATTTAACACATGATGATCCTGATGTGTATATTCTTGAATTATCAAGCTTTCAACTTGAAACTACATCCAGTTTAAATGCTGAAGTGGCTGTTGTTTTAAATATGAGTGAAGACCATTTAGATCGTCATGGTGACATGGCAGGTTATCATGCTGCAAAACATCGTATTTTCCAAGGTGTGAAAAAAGTGGTGTTTAACCGAGATGATTCATTGACTCGACCTTTGGTTCCAGATGTTACCCCGATGCAAAGCTTTGGTCTCAATGCACCTGATTTAAAACAATACGGTATTCTCCGAGAAGACAATGGTACGATTTGGTTGGCACGTGGTCGTGAACGATTACTCAAAAGCTCAGAGATGTATATCCAAGGGACGCATAATGTTGCGAATGCTTTGGCGTGTCTGGCTTTAGGTGAAGCGATTGGTCTACCCTTAGACACAATGTTGCAAACATTAAAGACCTTTAAGGGTTTAGAGCATCGTTGTGAATTCGTTAAAGAGATAGCTGGTGTTCGCTATTATAATGATTCTAAAGGCACCAACATTGGGGCAACTTTGGCTGCTTTAGATGGTTTAGGTGTTGCTATTCAGGCGCAAGGTGGCAAAGTGACAATTATTTTAGGTGGTCAAGGCAAAGGGCAAGATTTTACTGCTTTACGCCAGTCATTAGAAAAATATGCCAAACTGGCTGTGCTCATTGGTGAAGATCGCCCTGTTATCGAAAAAGCAATTGAAGGCACAACCGTAATATTGCATGCTGAAACGCTACAAGAAGCTGTAGCGCTTTGTCAGCAACACACGCAAGCACAAGATGTGGTGTTATTATCACCAGCATGTGCAAGCTTTGATATGTTTACAGGCTATCCTCAACGCGGTCATCGCTTTGTTGAATATGTAAATGCTTTAAACTAAAAGAATCATAAGGAAAACAAAGTATGGCTGGGTTAGCTCAGACGACTATAAATAAGGTTCATCAAGCATATGACCGCTGGATGCCAAAATTGCCCGCAGAAATTACCCCACGTAATGTACTGCTGTTTTGCGTCATTTCATTGCTGTGTATTGGTACAGTGATGGTCGCTTCGGCGTCAATGCCGTACGCAGAACGTATGCATGAAAATGAATTCCATTATGTGATTCGTCATGCGATTTCAATTGTGGTGGCTTTTCTAGCCGCTGTGGTGACTTATCGGATTTCGCTTAATCTATGGTTTAAAAATACCTTCCCTTTATGGCTGATCACCATCGTACTACTACTTGCTGTTTTGGTGGTGGAAACAGAAGTGAACGGTTCCACACGATGGATTCGTGTCGGGGGCTTCACCCTACAGGCGACAGAAGTTGCCAAGGTAATGATGGCGATCTTTACTGCAGATTATGTGGTTCGACGTGCTGAAGAAGTCCGAAACAATATTAAAGGTTTGGTTCGTCTGGGTGTGGTGATGTTGTTGACGGTTGGGCTGATTATTGCAGAACCCGATTTAGGGGCAACAGTCGTGATCGCCGTGTCTATGCTTGGCGTATTTTTCCTTGCAGGCGCACCGATGATTCAGTTCGGTTTTGCATTTGGAGCCATTCTGGTTGCTTTTATTTCCTTAATTGTTTTCGAACCATATCGTTATGAACGTTTGATGTCCTTCTCTAATCCATGGGCTGATCCTTTAGGTTCAGGTTATCAGTTGTCAAATGCCTTGATGGCATTTGGGCGGGGCGAATGGTTTGGTGTCGGGCTTGGGCACAGTATTCAAAAAATGTCTTACTTGCCTGAAGCGCATACAGACTTTATGTTGGCAATCTTGGGTGAGGAATTTGGTTTCTTTGGGATTGCGACGGTATTGTTGCTTTCATTTGTGATGTTGGTTTGTTGTATTCGTATTGGTCAACGTGCTTTGAATCATCAGTATTTACGTGCAGGCTATTTAGCTTATGGTATTAGCATCATTTTCTTGCTTCAAATTCTGGTGAATGCAGGCATGAATATGGGCATGTTGCCGACCAAAGGTTTGACACTTCCATTTATTAGTTATGGCGGCTCATCTTTGATTATGTGTGCGGTAATGATCAGTTTGATTTTAAAAATTGATGCAACAACCAAAGAAGCCAATCCAGCACGGGAAGAGTCGAGTTTCTAAAGTTTTGCATAAATTGAGTGTTTTAAAAGCCATTTGTGATCAAATGGCTTTTTTTTGTGGGATGTGTTGTGCATTTTAAACTGTTTTATTGCAAACTTATGGCAGAACTAAGCTTACTGATAAATGCCTGTTAAATGGATCCCTTGAGGAATGCTAGATATATCCCATTGAGCGACAGCTTGAGCCAACATCCGAGCAGGTAGGTCTTATATATCTACTGGTGCTTGCCCTAATGCTGTAATCGCATCTAAGAGGCATTGAGCTGCATAGCGTGTATCGAGCGCATGAGCAAGATTTTGTTTAGAGAGTTTTTGACCTTGCTCATTCATTGCAAGTGGAAGATGCATATATTCAAGTTGAGGATAGCCGAGAATTTGCCCTAACCAAATTTGACGCTCGGTATTATCTAATAAGTCTGAACCACGCACGATATGGGTGATTCCTTGTAAATAGTCATCGACAACGACTGCCAATTGGTAATTGATGATGCCATCACGACGTTTGAGTACAAAATCACCGAGATCATGATGTAAATTGGAACAGTGTTTTCCCTGCAAACGGTCTTGGAAGCAAATATTTTGATCAGATACTTTGATGCGGATGGCTTGGTCTTTAAAATCAAGCTGTTTGTCTCTGCAAGTACCTGTATAGATATGATTTGAGCCTAAAATCTTGCGAGTACACTCACAAGCATAAACCCAGTTTTTTTGTTTGAGTTGATCGATGGCAGATTCATAAATTGCTATGCGTTGTCTTTGATAAATGATTTCAACATCAGATTCAAATCCAAAAGCATCTAAGCATTTTAAGATGTGCTGCTCACTATCTGGATAGATGCGAGGAATATCCGTGTCTTCGATACGGACAATCCATTGACCCGCATGTGCTTTAGCATCGCAATAACTTGCGACAGCAGTAATCAGTGAACCAAAATGCAAGGGACCAGTCGGGGATGGCGCAAACCGTCCTATATACGGGTCATGCTTCCCTCCTTCCTGAACATCAGGAAGGATCGGGGAGGAATGTGCAAACACAGTGTTTAACCGTTGTTTTGCTTCTCTTTGATTTCTGCAAGCGTTTTACAGTCGATACATAAAGTCGCGGTTGGGCGCGCTTCTAAACGACGTAAACCGATTTCGATACCGCAGGTTTCACAGAAACCATAGTCATCGTTTTTAATCGCTTCAATAGATTGTTCGATTTTACGAATCAATTTACGTTCACGGTCACGGGTACGCAATTCAATCGCAAATTCTTCTTCTTGAGTTGCACGGTCGTTCACATCAGGTAAAGAAGAAGATTCATCTTGCATTGTATTTAGAGTGCGGTCCACTTCAGACATTAATTCTGCTTTCCAAGCCAGCAAAATTTGACGGAAATGTTCGAGCTGCCCCTCAGACATGTATTCTTCATTTTTCTTTGGCTGATAAGGCTCGATACCGAATAGACTTGCTGTAGTACCGTTTTCATTGGTCTTTGGCTTGGTTTTACGTACACGCTTTGCAGATTTATCATCCACAATTGCTGTTTGCTCATCCAAGACTTGATTTTGGTTGTCATTCGCCATAAAGGGCATTCCTCATCATATACGTACTATCTATACGCAAAAAATATGGTGATATGCAAGTATTTTTATCACTACCAACAGAATGAATCTATCGGGGGCGTCATCATATAGATTTTTTTACAAAGATGAAAGCCACCTCGCCCTGAATTCGACTTTCTGCATATCTTGTTGGACGAATAACTTAATAGAAAAAAAACAAAATGAAAAGCTAGTAACCTGAAATTTCTTCATTAATTGTAACATGGAAGTGGTCAAGGCGCTGTACAGAGGTCTCAAATTCACCATTGGCTTTTAAATGTAAGCAACGGTAACCGGGTGCAATCGGATCAAATGAGAACTCTTGGCTCAGTGGTTTAAACTGAACACAGGTGGCTGGTGTTGAAATAAACTGTATACCATTCCACTCATTATAAGATTCTTGATGCACATGCCCATGCAACAAGAGTTTAATATTGCTAAATGGTTCGAGTACCGCTTTTAATTCATCGGCATTTTTTAATTTGTGCTGATCTAACCATTTTGAATGCATTTCAAAAGGGTTGTGATGGCAAGCAACGATTACAAAATAATCTTGTAACTCTTCTAAGCGCTGTTTTAGTAGAACCAGTTGCTCAGGTTGAATTCTTCCATCTGTTCGCCCACTCACGGTACTATTGAGCAGAATAATGCGCCATTGATCTAGTTCAATAATGGTCGGTTGTGGTTCAGGAACATGAAAAGGGAAAAAACTCAGATTGTCATGGTTTCCTGGAATATGATAAAAGTCGATACCAAAGCGTTGCATATAATTTAAATAACGCGCATAGGTTTCTGGATGGGCAGCTTGTGCTAAATCCCCTGTATGTAAAATCAGATCGGCATCAGGATAACGCTGTTGAATATCTTCCATAACTGCATGGAAGCTCTCTTCAGGGTTAATCCCGACAAATTTTGCATCAGGTTTATCCATCAAGTGGGTATCTGTGATTTGGATAATCACTTTATCTTTATTGTTTTGCGGCAATATCTTTGATTGCATGCCTTTCCCCTAGACATTTTCAAGTGTACGCAAGTGCTGTTTTAGCCATTGTAGAGCCATAATCACTGGTGCATTTTTTAAACGATTACTTTGTAATAATATACCAAGATCGGCGTAGTCGATGATATGAAGTTGAATATTTTCACCTTCATCAGGCATTCCAAAAATGCCTCCTTCAGCAGGTAGCTCAGCGTGAGCAGTATAGAGATGAAAAATTTCATCACATGCGCCAGCTGAAGGGTAGAAGCTAAAGAGTGGTTGAATTTGACTGAGTTCACAGCCAGATTCTTCGAGGCTTTCTCGTAAAATACAAGATTCAGGAGATTCATCTCCATCCAAAACCCCTGCAATAATTTCAAGTTGCCATGGTGAAACTGGGTCATCAATCGCACCAACTCGAAATTGTTCAATCAATGCAAATTTTTGTTGTTGATCGTTATAAATCAGCACACCCGCAGCTTCTTTTCGGCGAATTAATTCACGCTGGATGTTTGATGTATATTCGGTTTGGTTAAATAATCGATGTTGCAAGCTTATTTTTTCAACTTGAACAAAACCTTGAAAGGCATAGTCTCGAGATTGAATTTTTACATCGTTATGGGTGTAAGTTGCTTGCTGAATGATGTTCATGTGTATAGTTAGGATGAAACATATTCACTTCATCCTAACTGAGAAATAGTGAAAGATAAAAGTTTTTTTTAAACTTTACACTTTGTGGTACAACTTCTGCCCTTGTTCTTGATAGACAGATTTCATGGCTTTAAGCCCCTCTTCGATGGTTGCCTGAGTCGTCGTTGATGGTTCTGCATGTTGCTGATTTTTTGCATAATCACGAACATTTTGCGTGATCTTCATGGAACAGAACTTTGGTCCACACATGGAGCAGAAGTGCGCTGATTTATGTGCTTCTTTCGGCATGGTTTCATCATGCATAGAGCGGGCAGTATCTGGGTCCAAACTCAGATTGAATTGATCTTCCCAACGGAACTCAAAACGTGCCTTAGAGAGAGCATTATCACGTACTTGAGCACCCGGATGACCTTTGGCTAAATCTGCTGCATGTGCTGCGATTTTATAAGTGATGATGCCGTCTTTAACATCTTTTTTGTTCGGTAAACCCAAATGCTCTTTGGGGGTGACATAGCACAGCATTGCAGTACCATACCAGCCGATCATGGCCGCACCAATTGCAGAGGTAATATGATCATAGCCTGGTGCAATATCTGTAGTGAGTGGTCCGAGGGTATAGAATGGCGCTTCCTGACAAACTTCAAGTTGCAAATCCATATTTTCTTTGACCATATGCATAGGAACATGTCCCGGGCCCTCGATCATCACTTGAACATCATGTTGCCATGCACGATGGGTGAGTTCGCCCAAAGTGCGTAATTCTGAGAATTGAGCTTCATCATTGGCATCTTGAATACAGCCCGGACGTAAACCATCACCTAAGCTGAAAGAGACATCATAGGCTTTCATGATTTCACAGATTTCATCAAAATGTGTATATAGGAAATTCTCTTCATGATGCGCCAAACACCATTGCGCCATAATTGAGCCACCACGTGACACAATTCCCGTTAAACGATTTGCGGTTAATGGAACATAGCGTAATAACACGCCTGCATGAATAGTGAAGTAGTCCACGCCTTGTTCAGCTTGTTCGATCAAGGTGTCTTTAAAGATTTCCCATGTCAGGTCTTCTGCAACCCCATCGACTTTTTCAAGCGCTTGATAAATCGGAACAGTTCCAATTGGCACAGGTGAATTGCGAATAATCCATTCACGTGTCTCATGGATATTTTTACCTGTCGACAAATCCATGATGGTGTCTGCACCCCAACGTGTTGCCCAAGTCGTTTTCGCAACTTCTTCATCAATCGATGAACCCAGTGCAGAGTTACCAATATTGGCATTGATCTTGACCAAGAAGTTGCGTCCGATAATCATCGGCTCACATTCTGGATGGTTAATATTTGCAGGAATAATGGCACGACCTTCAGCCACTTCTTTACGCACAAATTCAGGCGTGATTTCCATTAGATTATGTGCGCCAAAATTTTGTCCTGTATGTTGGCGCATATCAACGCCTTCACGTTGACGCTGATTTTCTCGAATTGCAATATATTCCATTTCAGGGGTAATAATCCCTTGTTTGGCATAGTGCATTTGGCTGACGTTTAGTCCTGTTTTGGCACGACGAGGTTTTTGAATATGTGCAAAACGGATCTCCGCAGTTCGAATATCTTTGAGTCGCTCTTGTCCAAACTCAGAGCTTAGCGTGTTTAGCTGCTCAGTATCGTTACGTTCAGCTATCCACGTTTCACGGACATTGGGTAAACCTTGATTGAGGTCAATATCGACATTTGGGTCTGTATAAACGCCCGATGTGTCATACACCATGATGGGTGGGTTTTTCTCTCCACCTAGACCTGTAGGGGTATCTGTAAGTTCAATTTCACGCATCGGCACCTGAATATCAGGGCGTGAACCTTGAATATAGACTTTTTTAGATGCGGGTAAAATTCGAGTGAGATCTTTAGCTTCTTGCTCATGTTGAGCCAATTGATCAACAGGGGATAGATTCGTTAATTGGTTCATTACAATGATCCTTATGAATGACATCAACGAATCAAGCACGACCAAAAACGGTGGCAAATTTAGACTATTTATCGTGAGCAAAAATCATGATTTGCATGAAGTTAAATTGCTAGAAAAAATAGATAAACTTTGGGCTGTCAGTTTTTAGATGCTTGATTCCTACGCAGGTCTTAACCTGATCAGGTTCAACGGTACTTTAGTTTAAGTTTTGGCAAGGAGATGCAAAACTGACTAAATCTCAGCGAGGAATTACTCGCGCTCCGTCAAGCGATGTTTAAATATTAGCATGTTCTCGAACAGAATGTGATGACATGCCAATATCAATTTTAATTATTTTTTTGAGCAAGAATTGCTTCAACTGACTTTCTTATTTTTTGTTCAAATGCTGTGCGTTGCTCCCGAATACTTAGTTGTTCAGGACTATCCTCGTCATTACTTTCTGTTGATGGCTTTGGCATTTGTTGCCACAAAGTCTCACTCTCATGAATTAAACTTACAAAATTCTGTGCAGTTTGGCTACTTGCTGTTTTGCTTTTGGCAATTTTATCAATGGCTTTCATTGCCTGATCATCTGCAATTTTATCCTCATCAAACCACAGCGTTCGAGTGTTATCTTCACCTTGAAAAAGTGCATTGCGATATTGCTCAATGTTTTCCAAAACCTGAGGCTTAAAATGATTGCGTGGATAGTCTTTATTGAATTTTTCCCAAAACAACAAGCGATTAGCGACATCATCAAAACTAATTGCTAGCCCTGCGTCCATAATATAGTTTGCACCGGTATATTCTTTACCGAGTTGTTTGAAGTAGAGCTGATCTGATTTTTCTAAATAAGGTGCAAAAATATCCAGATCATATTGGGGGTGCTGGACAAAGGTATATTCACCTTCACCCACATAAAATTTCTCTAAGTATAATGCCTTGGCATGATCAACCAAGTATTTTTCACTGGGTTTTAACTGTTTATAAAGCGCTTGTTTTTGCTTGGCAGTCATCGTCTGACCATCTGAAAGTTGATCTGTCATATATTGAAAGATTTGCGGTGATGCATCTGTGATCAACTTTTGGTAAATGTCTGCAGATTTTGCTTGCCATTGATAACGTTTTTCTAAGGTGGCAGATGCGAGACAGTCTTTAAATAATTGATTTAGATCATTCAAATCCTCGGCAACAATGGTTTTTTCTAATTGTTGAATAGTTGAATCGACCTGACGACAGTCTTGGGTCAATACTTGAGGACTAGATGCACCAATGGCATTGGCTTCAGATGCTGCGATTTCAGATGCTTCAATTTTTTGATTATTTTCATGTTTTTGACATGCACTTAGCAAAGTGAAAATAATAAGAGCGGTAAAGGGTAGGCTTTTTTGTAAAAGGTTCATAATATGGCATTTGTTGTGAATTTTTTGAATAGCACAAGAATAATCAAAATTGAGCTGAAAGAAAATCTATGTCTTAGAACAAATTGCATCACTAAAACAGTCTTTTTTGACATGTTTAAAATCAATTGGGCTTAAATTTAGAAATTGATTGAGTTGAGAAAGCGCCAACAATTGAGGACGGTTTTCTAGTTTGGTTCGTTCTTTTTCACTGATTTGAATTTTTTGTTGACGCTGTTCAGGTGTCATTTGAACAAATTGCATAAATTTTTTGGCTTGTACAGAAAGTTCACCGTCCTCAGAACCTGCGAGTCGTTGAATCACTATCCAATTTGCTGCATCTATATCATTCTGATTTTCAAAATTAAATGATATAGGTGAGCCTTCTGTACCTAAAAATAACAGGCTGCTATAGGCATTTTTTAAAAAACTTGCATCATGTTGAAAAGTGCTGTTTGGATAAGTGACAAGATATTCTTGCCAGAATTTAGCTCGTTTGGCAATTTCATCAGGATCAAGGTTGAGTTTGTTGTTTTTAAAAGGTGGTTGCGCATTCTGTTCTGCTAGATTTTCGATAAAAATCTGTTCCGATGCTGGTAAGTAAGGAGCAAAAACTTTTGCCAAATACTGTGGACTGCGACGATAAGTCATTTTATCGTCTGTTTCATCTGTCAGTTCAATATAAGCTTGTCCTTTATGGCGCAATAAATACTGATCACGAAGGTTGAGCTGTTCAAATTTACTTTGTTGTATCGTTGGATAAGCTGACTGATCTAAAGCATAGTTTTCAAAAGCTTGTTGTTGTTCTGATGTTCGATCTATCTGTAAAAATTGTTGATACATTTTTTTAGATTGATGCATGAGCTCCATTTGTTCTGTGGGTTTTAACAGAGGAAGGCACATTCGGATGTCTTGGTTGACTTGTTCAATCGCTAAAGTTGTTCTTTGTGCATTGATTGCCAACATTTCATTTTTCAGGCTTTGACAAATCTGGGTCAGATCTGGAACGGAGTTTTCTGTCTTTGGTGCTTCTTTAGACTCATGAACAATGTCCGTTGCTGGTTTCTGACAGGCGACCACAACCATGCCACTCAAAACGACGAGTATGCTTGAAATGAGATAATGGAGCGGATTGCGGGGAAATTTCATTGGACCGATATAAAGAAGAAGCTCAATTTAGTACGCTGATATTGTCGCTGAATCGAAGCTAAACAAATGAAATATTTTGTAGTTTTGTGATAATGAAACGTTACGGTTTTAAGCAGGATAGATATTTTTTTAACGACATAAAGAATGATTTTGTAGGCCAAACAGAAAGGTGATAAGTTTGACATTGGTCATAAATAAATGCCAATCTGTATAAATTAGCTCAACTGAATGCTATGATTCCATCAGAATATCAATGATGAGATTGAACTGTTGGCTTCAGTGAAAGTTCATCTAAAAGAAAAATACTTGTCATAAAATGTTCATCATTGCTATGGTTTAATATTAAGCCTAAAAAGTCGCCTTTGTTGCCTGTGGAGTATCAATTTGAGCCCAAGTAATCCTGTATTAAATCATCACATTTCTTCTCAATTTAATGAAGATTTGCAGGATGTAAATACCAAATTTATGACCATGGGTGGTTTGGTAGAGCAACAAGTCGCTAATGCTGTGCATGCTTTGTTAGATACCAATGCCAATATGGCAATCGATGTGCAATTTCAAGACAATACCGTCAATCGCTATGAGCGTGAAATTGATGAGGCACTGACGTTGATTTTGGCACGTCGTCATCCAGCAGCAATTGATCTGCGTATGGTGATTGCGATGAGTAAGGCAAATACGGATTTAGAACGTATTGGTGATGAAGCAGCAAAGATTGCTCGTATCGCACAGACATTATGTGAAGAGGGTGAGTCACCACGTGGCTATATGGAAACCCGCCATATCGGGAACCAAGTTCGTGTCATGATTCATGATGCTTTAGACGCTTTTGCGCGGGTTGATGCTGAACAAGCATTGAAGGTATTGTTAGCAGATGCTGATATTGACCGTGAGTACCAGTCAGCAACTCGTACACTGATGACTTATATGATTGAAGATCCACGCCATATTAGTCGTGTAATCAATGTGATGTGGGTATTGCGTTCATTAGAGCGCATCGGTGACCATGCTCGTAATATTTCAGAGCAAGTGATTTATATGGCAAAAGGTTTTGATGTGCGCCATACCAACATTGAAGAAATAGAACAAAAAGTTCAAAGCAAATAATGATTCATTAAATCCACTGAATCACGAAAAGACCTGAATTTATCAGGTCTTTTTGATTTATGGATTAGACATGTTGTGTAGAGGAAAAAGACTTTCCTACAATGCAAACAAAACAGTGCTTTGCGATCAAAGCACTTGTATCAATCATCAGGTGGTTTAACTATAGCTGCTTCAACAGATCAATTTATAACCTGTTTAGACTTGCGCCAGTGCTTGTTCTAAATCTGCAATTAAATCATCAATATGTTCAATGCCTACAGACAAGCGCACCATATCGATACTGACACCTGCGGCTTTCAATTCTTGTTCATTTAATTGGCGGTGAGTCGTGGTTGCTGGATGACATGCCAGACTTTTTGCATCACCAATATTCACCAAGCGAGTGAAGAGCTGTAGTGCATCGATGAAACGAGTTCCACCTTCACGACCATCTTGCACACCAAAGGACAAAATTGCAGAAGGTTTACCTTTGACATATTTCTGAGCCAAGGCGTGTTGTGGATGATCTTTTAAACCTGCATAGTTCACCCATTGAACTTTTGGGTGTGCCTGTAAGTATTCAGCGACTTTTTGTGCATTCTCGGTATGACGTTCCATACGCAAATTCAGCGTTTCTAAACCTTGTAAAATCAAGAATACACTGAGTGGGCTAATCGCTGCGCCTGTGTTGCGTAAAGGAACAACACGTGCGCGCGCAATATATGCAGCAGCGCCTAAGGCTTCAACATAATTTACCCCATGGTAGCTTGGATCGGGCGTGTTTAAAACTTTAAAACGTTCAGGATATTTACCCCAAGGGAATTTACCACTGTCGACAATAGCACCACCAATCGAATTACCATGACCACCGATATACTTGGTCAAAGAATGCACAACGATATCAGCGCCATGTTCAAAAGGCTTGAGTAATGCAGGGGTTGCAACGGTATTATCAACAATCACAGGTACGCCATACTCATGTGCGATTTTGGCAATAGCATCTAGGTCGATAATATTGCCCAATGGATTACCGATAGACTCAACAAACACCAGTTTGGTTTTTTCATCAATCAAATCTCGTAGAGCTTCAGGGTTTTGATAATCAAAAAAGCGTACTTCAATACCTTGTTTAGGCAAAGTATGTGCAAATAAATTGTAAGTACCACCATATAGGGTCGATACGGAAGCAATATTATCACCAGCTTCTGCAATGGTTTGGATTGAATAGGTAATGGCTGACATTCCTGAAGCCAAAGCGAGCGCACCTATTCCCCCCTCAAGGGCAGCCAAACGTTGCTCAAGGACTGCTGTGGTTGGATTCATGATACGAGTATAAATATTGCCCTGAACCTTGAGGTCGAAAAGGTCTGCGCCATGTTGCGTATTATCAAAAGCATAAGAGGTGGTTTGATAAATAGGAACGGCAACGGCTTTAGTTGTTGCTTCAGGTTCATAGCCAGCATGAATCGCAAGTGTTTCGTCTTTATAAGTCATATTCCGTCAACTTTTTATTAAAATTCAATAGAGTGTAACAAATAAATATATGAAGTAAACAAGGGTTTCTATATTTTAAAATCATAAAAAAAGATAAAGCCGCCACCATATCAATTCATGAATTTGCTTTAAGTGAGGGTGAAAATACCGAATATCGCTTAGTTTATCAGCTGTCATTGTGGTGTCATTTGCCGAAACTAGCATTGGAAACTCCATAAATTCAGTCATTAATCACAATGAAAAAAGCAGCAATGAATAAACTGATAAGCAATAAAACCACTTTAACTTTAGTTTTATGTAGCCTGCTGGGTTTAACAGCATGTTCAGATGATGACAATAAAGATACCACGAGCAAAAGAACACTTACTCAAAACCTCAGTTTAGCGTTTGGTGACGATGCCTGTGTAATGGGAGGAACACGAGTTCAAACAGGGGTAGACACAAATGGTAATGGCACACTAGAGACCAGTGAAGTCACAAAAAGTGAGGACAGTTGTAAGCCGAACTTATTTGCTCAAGGGGTAGCCTTACCTTTCACTGTTGTTGAACGTCATAATGCCAATGGTACGACCATTGATAGTAGCTTTGATATTCGTCAAGGCGGTTTCGGTTCAGATGTAGCAGCACATCCTAGCAATAAAAATCAATTTTATGCTTTGACAGACCGTGGTCCAAATGCAGATTTTACGGACAAACTTTATGGGGCGGGTAAAGTGTTTGCAATTCCAAATTATGTCCCAAAAATCGGCCTGTTCGAGGTTCAGGATAATGGTACGGTCAAATTGATCAAGACCATTAATTTGAAAGACCCTAGCGGTAAAGATATTTCGGGTTTACCCAATACCTCTGCGCTCGGTGGTACGGGTGAAACACCTTATGATGTGAATGGTAAAGTGATTACTGTAGATCCAACCAAGCCTTATGATGCAATTCATAATCCAATGAAGCTTGATGATTATGGTCTAGACAGTGAAGGAATCGCAGCGTTAAAGGATGGGACGTTTTGGATCAGTGATGAGTATGGCCCTCATATCGTACATTTCGATGCCAATGGTAAGGAAATTGGTCGAATTAACCCATTCAAGGCAGATAAGCGTAACAATTGGACTTTGCCAAATGAATTTAGCTATCGTCGTGCCAACAGGGGAATGGAAGGTCTCACAGTGACACCAGATCAAAAAACTTTGGTCGGTATTATGCAGTCGACCATGAGCCTGCCAAATAAAAATGTCAATAAATCGACATTAACTCGTATTGTGACCATTAATCTTGAGACAGGTAAGGTTGCGCAATATCTTTATCAACAAGAAATTACTGAAAATTCAAACTCAGCAATCATTGCATTAAGTGCAACTCAATTCTTAGTTTTAGAGCGTGATGGTTTGTTTTACAAAGACACGCCTAATGTGATGAAGCATGTTTATCGGATTGATTTAACCAAGGCGACTAACTTGGAAGAGTTGAAAGAACAAAATGATATTAAACAAGATGAAAAACTAGGTTTAACCATTGCTGGTAAAACATTGGAAGAATATCAACTCGAAAAAGGTTGGGATGGTTTGAAAGCACTAAATATTGTGCCTGCACCAAAAACTTTGGTATTGGATATGGGGAAAGCTGTGAAATACCCACATGACAAAATGGAAGGATTATGGTTGATCAACAATACCACATTAGGGGTATTAAACGATGACGATATGGGACTGTGGAATAATACAAAAGGAATGGAACCAAAATATCTTGATGCAGCACGCACACGTATTGATATCAATACTTTATACATCATGGATAAATTGAATTTGAAAGGTCAGTAGCCACTTCTAAAAGCCGCCAGCAAGGCGGCTTTTTCTTTCCAATCGGCAGTATTAGATCGTAATAGGTTGTTAAAATGAAAAAAATATCAATGATCGTGCTCACAATGAGCTTTGTCGCCACACATGTTTGGGCTGTACCACAAGTGACTTCTCGGGAGTATAAGCTATTACTACAAGCCGATAAATTTAGCTACAGCAATGAGTCTGCGAATGTAAATACATATATGCAGCAAGCAAAAAGTATCATTGCGCAACAGATTAACCGTACAGTTTCGGGAAGTATGCAGTTAGACAAACAACGCCAAATTCGTTTCTATGATTCGGCAAACAGTTGCTTACTCAATAATATGGGATATAGCTTTCGTGAGCGTATTGAAAATGGGGCATCTGAGGTAACGCTTAAGTTTCGAAGTTTTGATCATTATCTTTCAGATTTTTCAGATTTGAGTAGTCCGACATCGGGTGCAAAAACAAAACTGGAAGATGATATTACCCAAACAGCAACGCAGGGTTTTCTTGTCGGTTCAAGTAAGTCAACCACTGTACCCAATACACGAACTATCAATAAGTTTTTAGATATCCATACCCATTTCCCCAAGTTTAAGGACACTTTCGGGATCAGTGATAATCAAATGCTATCTTTGGTGGGTGGGCTAACGATTTACGAGCGAAGTTATCGTGGTGTGAGCATTGATTTGGGTGAATTTGATGCGGAGGTTGATATGAGTTTATGGTATACCCAAGCACCCTACGCTGGGTTAAAACCTGCTGTTGTTGAGATTTCTTTTAAATATCAAGATCCTAATGCAAACTATACCAACAAAGTCGTACAAAGGGCAGCGATCAGTTTTAGCGCTTTGAAATCTTTGTCGAACTACAATGCGCCCAGTACAACCCAGACCAAGACGCAGTTTGTATACCAATATCAGCCTGATTTTTGTTCCTAATTTCGGTGAATAAGAACCGAAGATTGAGTTTATTTTTTTTCACACATCTGGAAAGAAGGTTTGAAAATATCTCAATCAAATTGGACAAATCTAAACAAAAATAGATAAATTCAGCGTATAATTGACAGCATTTATTTAAGGATTTATTGACACTTCATTTATGGATTGCATTGGTAGCTAAAATTAATAAGGGATGACGTGAGACGAAGAAATAGCGAAACTATTTTGAAGTTTGTACACGTAGACTGCGTTGATTTTAGCGACAGCTTGAGCAAAGCATAACTTTGTTGGTCATCCAAACATAGACGAAGTGTGAGTAAAACCTATTCGCAATTGCGAATTTCTATTCATTATAGAGGAGTCCTACGTGGCCCAATATATTTACACGATGAACCGTGTGTCGAAGATGGTTCCGCCTAAACGCGAAATCTTAAAAGACATCTCTTTATCATTTTTCCCAGGCGCCAAAATTGGTGTGTTTGGTTTAAACGGTGCTGGTAAATCTACCTTACTCCGTATTATGGCTGGCGTAGATAAAGATTTCTCAGGTGAAGCTCGTGCACAACCAGGTATTAAAATTGGTTATCTAGAGCAAGAACCACCATTAGATCCAAATAAAGATGTTCGTGGTAACGTTGAAGATGGTTTACGTGAGCCATTGGGTGCTTTGGCACGCTTAGATGAAGTTTTTGCTGAATATGCAGCTGAAGATGCCGATTTTGATGCGCTTGCAAAAGAGCAAGAAAAATTGGAAGCAATCATCCATTCATGGGATGCTCATAACCTGACCAATCAAATGGATCAGGCTGCGGCAGCATTGAATCTTCCAGCTTGGGATGCTGACGTAAGTTTGCTTTCTGGTGGTGAACGCCGTCGTGTTGCATTGTGTCGTTTATTGTTGTCTAAGCCAGATATGTTGTTGCTTGACGAACCGACGAACCATTTGGATGCAGCGTCTGTATCTTGGTTAGAACGTTTCTTGAAAGACTTTGCTGGTACAATCGTGGCGATTACCCATGACCGTTATTTCTTGGATAACGTGGCAGAGTGGATTCTTGAGCTTGACCGTGGGCATGGTATTCCATACCAAGGGAATTATTCTTCTTGGTTAGAGCAAAAAAATGCCCGTTTAGAGCAAGAACAGAAGCAAGAAGAATCTTTTGCTAAAGCATTGAAAAAAGAACTTGAATGGGTTCGTTCAAATGCTAAAGGTCAACAAAAGAAAAATAAAGCACGTATGGAACGTTTTGAAGAACTTAACTCGCGTGAGTTCCAACAACGTAATGAAACTTCAGAAATTTATATTCCACCTGGCCCACGCCTAGGGAATAAAGTGGTTGAAGTTGAAGGCATCAGTAAGTCTTTTGATGGTCGTTTATTGTACGAAAATCTAACTTTTACTGTTCCACCTACAGCGATCGTGGGTATTGTGGGTCCAAACGGTGCAGGTAAAACGACTTTATTCCGTATGATGACAGGTGAGCAGCAACCTGATACAGGTACTGTAACACTGGGTGAGTCTGTTAAAGTTGCCTATGTTGGTCAGATTCGTGACACCTTAGATAACAATAAAACTGTTTGGGAAGAGGTTTCTGGCGGTTTAGATATCTTAAGAATCGGTGAATACGAGATTGCTTCTCGTGCTTATATCGGTCGCTTTAACTTTAAAGGTCAAGATCAGCAAAAACGTGTAGGTGAGTTGTCTGGTGGTGAGCGTAACCGCTTACAACTGGCGAAAATCCTTCAGATGGGTGCGAACGTTATCTTACTGGATGAGCCATCAAACGATTTGGATATCGAGACATTACGTGCGTTAGAAGATGCGATTTTAGTCTTCCCTGGCACAGTGATGGTGGTCTCGCATGACCGTTGGTTCCTTGACCGTATTGCAACGCATATCTTGTCATTTGAAAATGAACAGCCTGAGTTCTACGAAGGTAACTATGCGGAATACGAAGAATATCGCTTGGCTCGTTTAGGTGATGCAGCTGTACAGAAGCGTGCTAAATACAAAAAAATTGGTGGCTAAGCACTAATTTATAATAAAAAACCAGCTTTCGAGCTGGTTTTTTATTGCAGATAAATCTGATGGAGTTGATTTTGCGCTTCGACATGACCTTGATGTGCTGCAAGCGATAGCCATTTTCGGGCTTTGCCTTGGTCGGCTAATAATCCCAATTGACCCTGTAGATAAATCATCCCCAGTTTATATTGTGCGTTACTATATCCTTTTAATGCAGCATGTAAAAAATACCAAATCGCATTTCGTTGACAGGTATAGACACGTTCATGACGAAACTGATCATAATGCACGCTAAAATGCTGGTTGAGGGCGAGATGTTCATAGCTGGTGGCGCGATGATAGATATGCATTGATTCAGACATGCCAAAGAACGGATACCGTGTTGCATAATCGTAAGAATAGGTCATTAATTTCCTCAGCCTCCATATTATTTTTATTAAGTCCATCATCAACTACAATATTTGAAGGTTTCCCATCTCAAGATTAAATCAAATAAAAAGAATATGAAATACCCTACTTCCATGATTTTTTTTAATACTAAAAATAGTAAAAAAAGAGAGAAAAATTGATAAAAAATAGAATTGCTTTATTTATATGGGGAGCAATGCTTATTTTAATGACTTAGCTTTAACATTAGAAATGTGACTATTTTCATTTATTTTTTAAGTAATGCGTAGTTTCTCTATTGAAAATCAATGATAAATAAATTGTAAGATTTTATTTGAAAATAAACATTATTAATTAATTACTTTATGTTGTTTTAAATCAAGCTTAATAAACTGCATATATAAGCATGAGAATGAGTCATGATTTATATACACAGTTTAAATATCAATTCTTTTTAAAGACGCATTTCAATCCCTTGTTCTGCGAGATATTGTTTTGCTTCTGGGATGCTATATTGACCAAAGTGGAATATAGATGCGGCTAATACGGCATCGGCTCCACCTTTTAAAATCCCATCAGCAAGATGTTGTAAATTACCTACACCACCAGAAGCAATGGTTGGAATCGTCACACGGTCGTTAATTTGTCGCATAAGACCAATGTCATAGCCAGCTTTGGTTCCATCAGCATCCATAGACGTTACTAACAGTTCACCTGCACCAAACTCTGCCATTTTTACTGCCCATTCAATGGCATCAATTCCAGTAGGCTTGCGACCACCATGGGTAAAAATTTCCCATTTGTTTTCCCCAGTTTTTTTGGCATCAATCGCAACGACAATGCATTGTGCGCCAAAGCGTTGAGAAGCTTCTTGTACAAATTCAGGGTTAAACACAGCAGCAGAGTTAATACTCACTTTATCAGCACCAGCATTTAATAACAGGCGAATATCTTCAACCTTGCGTACACCGCCACCGACAGTTAAAGGTACAAATACACTTTCGGCCATGCGTTCTACAGTACGATAAGTCGTGTCACGGCCATTTGAAGTCGCAGTAATGTCTAAAAAAGTAATTTCATCTGCGCCTTGTTCATTATAACGTCGGGCAACTTCAACAGGATCTCCTGCGTCACGGATATCAAGAAATTGAACACCTTTCACCACACGACCATTATCTACGTCCAGGCAAGGAATAATACGTTTAGCGAGCATAATTTTTTCCAAAAATAACAGTCGATGATGAAACTTCGTGACTTTGCTATAGCACCGCGATAGTCGAAGCGGTTATTCTATCAAACTTATGTAAGTTTTTTCGCAGGTTTTCTATGTCGGTTTATACCACTTTGAGTTTACAAGAAGTTCAGGTCTTTGCAGCACCTTATGGATTAGAGGTGGTTGAGCTGAACCCAATTCAAGGCGGTATTCAAAATACCAACTATTTTATCATTTGTGCTGATGGTACACAGTTCGTTTTGACGCTATTTGAAAACATGGATGCACAAGCGGCAGGAGAGTTGATCCCTGTCCTAGAGCATTTAGGAGCACAAGGTTTAGCAGTACCCGTACCATTAAAATACAATGGCCGTTCTATTCATCGTTTAAAAGATAAACCTGCCCAAATTGCACCGAGGATGATAGGTCAGCATCCGATGCCCTCTAACATTGCTCAAGTTGAACAAATTGCGCTAGCACAGGCAAAAATGCATGTGGCTTTAAAAGATTTTCCATTACAACGAAAAACTGCACGTGATCATGACTATTGGTATCACGTCGCTATGCAGATGAAACCGACATTAAATGCGGCAGATACAGCTTTATTGAACAATCTTTTGGGGCTTTATCAAGTTTTGACAGAAATGTATCCAAACCGCCCAAAGGGCTTTATTCATTCAGACCTATTTCGAGATAATACTTTATTTGAAGGGAACGAATTAAAGGGAATTCTTGATTTTTATGAGATGAATCAAGATGAGTTTTTATTTGATATCGCCATTACTTTAAATGATTTTTGCACAGAATATCCCGATGTGAAACTAAATGAAGCTAAGGCAACCGCTTTTTTAAATGCTTATAGCACGGTACGACCACTGACTGAAGATGAAAAAGCTTGTCTGGAGTTATATTTGGCTATGGCAGCAGGGCGCTTTTGGATGATGCGTTTACAGGTTGCGCAAATGAATGCAGCCGAAGCGCGTACAGGGGACGATATTTTGCAGAAAAACCCCCAAGAAATGCGTAATATGCTGATTGAAAGATTAAAATTCGTAACTGCTTAATGAGTGTGTGGAAAATAAAATGCGTGATCAAGGTCGTTTAGTTGAGTGGTTTGATGACAAAGGTTATGGTTTCATTCAACCCAATGATGGTCTTAAGGATCGTGTATTTCTTCATATTAAAGATTTTGCCCAAAAAGGCCCACGTCCAATTGTGGGTTGTGCGCTCGAATATGTAGTGCAATTAGATGCGCAAGGGCGCTTCAAGGCGAAACAAGTAACTTATTTAAAAGCAGCACAAACAGCTCAAGCCAAACCTAGTCAACTGAATCAGCACAAGTCGAATACGCAAAGCCACTCCACATTACAGCCGATGCAAATCATATGCATTGTTTATATCGTGGCTTTGGCTATTTTAACCATCAGTGGTTTATTGAACAGCATGGTTTTACTTTTTATCAGTATTATCAATGCGATGACGTATTGGTGCTATTCACAGGACAAAGAAGCAGCCCAACTGAATCAACGCCGTGTCCCTGAAAATACTTTACATGTTTTAGCCTTTTTAGGAGGCTGGCCAGCCGCATGGTTAGCACAACAACGCTTACGACATAAAACACAAAAACAACCTTTCAGAAGAATATATTTCTGTACCATATTCTTTAATATTTTATTGATTTTGTGGTTAATTTCGCCTTTAAATGTATTCCGCATTTAGTGCGAAATCGCCAAGTTTTTAGAAAGGGCTTGCGATGAGTAATTATGTCGATTCAAATAATAGTAAATCTCTGACTTTAATTTTATATATTCTTTATATTGTTGCGATTTTCTCTGCTGGAATCCTTGCGATTATTGCGTTTATTCCATTTCTTTTTCTATTTTTTACCATGGATAATGCAAATGCCTTTGCAGGCATTGCATTGAGCGCCACAATTTTTTGTGGACTCACTTTATTTATTTCTTGGATTTGGATTGTTTATCGTGCCATCCGAGGAATTATTGCGCTGAATGATGATCAAGCTTTACCACTTTAGGTCATGCTGCGTATTGATCAAGGTTGAGTAACACAGTGAAAACAGCGTTCAAATTAAGAATGCTGTTTTTCTATTGCTTCAGGATGATGATCTGGGCGTTTTTGTAAAAACTTCGGTCTCCATTCGCTGATCACGACCCCTAAAACCACAAGTAAACCGCCAAACAGCGCAACTAGCGCTAGCCGTTCACCTGCTATTCTCCCGAACAGTGCAGCCCAGACAGGCTCTCCTGCATAGATTACAGCTGCTTGAGATGGATCAACAGAACGTTGTGCCCAATTCATGGTGAGTTGCAATATCGAACTGGTCAGTCCTAGTCCAACAGCAAGCAGAAATAATTGCCATGAAAAGGCCGGGATATGATGTTCACCAACAAAGGGCATTGTCGCGAAAGAGAGCATTGAGGCAAAAGCCAGTTGGATCACAGTCACTCGTTGAAGATTTACTTTTCCTGCAAAGTGACCAATCAGAATAATTTCCATTGCGATGGCAAAAGAGCCGAGTATGGTAATCACTTGCCCTGCATTTAAATTAATTTGCTTGAAACCATTGCCAGTTAAGAAAATTAGCCCAATAAATGCCAGTAAGACGCCTAACCACGTCATGATATGAGGTCGTTTACGGAAAATCAGCCAAATCAAGATCGGTACTAAAGGGACATACAACGCCGTTAAAAAAGCAGATTCACTACTACTGATGGTTTGCATTCCCACTGTTTGTGAGCCGTAACCTCCAGCAATCATGCTGCCAATCAATGCGCCTGCAAAGATCTCTTTTAAATTGATGCCTTTAAGATATTTATATGATAATAATCCAACAGCAATTGCGGCTGCTGCAAAACGGCATCCAACAAAGAACATGGGGGAGCTATAATTCAATGCATAGTGCACAACAACAAAAGTACCTCCCCAAATCATGGTCATGATGATCAAGGCGATTTGAGGTATTTTCATTTTTAAAAATAAAGCAAAGGGAGCGGACGACATAAAAATAACAGTAGAGAGAAAGCAGGGTTATTTTACGCTAAAGTACATGATGATGCAGATGTTAACTTTGGTAAAAAATCTACTCCAATCATTAAATTGTCACCTGAAAGCGTTATACTCAAACTACTAAAATATGCATAAAGAGAAATAAATCATGGTGATTGAACAAGCTTTATTTGTACTAGCTCAAACCAGATCTGACAGTTACCCATTTTTTAGTGTGCCTGTCAGGTTAAATTTGAGCTAAATTCTTCTCAGCCCAAATTCGCTTCCCATCAAGTACTGTTTCCAGTGGTGTGCGACC
>WNDP01000043.1 GCA_009912575.1 Acinetobacter bereziniae | reverse complement strand
GCTTGTCTTGAGATCTTAAGCCATTGGCACAAACGAGTAACACTTAATCGTCTTTTGCTTTTCCAATCTTCGAAACGTGCTCGATATACTTTTTTTGGAAGTCAGTCCCACATTCTTTGTCTAGATGATAGATGACATCTTCTACAAATTAGGTCTTCAATTTCTCTTCAGCCAATTGTTTTTCTAATTGACGGATTCTTTGCTGTGGAGTCAGCTGACGTTTAGATGATTTTGGCATGGTCTTTGAAATTCAATCTTGTTGTCCAAACTTACGAAGCCAGACAAGGACAGTTGATCTTCCTTGAATAAGCTAAGGCTACTAATAACTTTATGAATAATATATTTTCTTGCATAAATTTTTCATATTTTTAGATGAGATCATGAGTAAAAACATATAAAGATAGATGATAATTTTACGGTAAATCATTACCAAGTTCGTTTTCTAATAGAGATTTAAAATAATCACTAATTTATGAGAATTGAGTAATGAAAATTGAACAAACATTAGCACTATATCCTTCTGAAAATGAAAAGTTTGATATCCCACATCATTTATTTACACTCGAAAATGGTTTAAAAGTTCTAGTTGTTGAAGATCATTCTGCCCCATTGGTGAATATCTCTGTTTTATATAATGTAGGTTCTAAGGATGAGCCTGCTGGTTTCAAAGGGTTCGCACATTTATTTGAACACTTGATGTTTTGTGGAACAGTAGGTCATCCAGGATCGTATTTATCTAACTTACTTAAAGCTGGGGCAATACATCTCAACGGTTATACAGCTCGTGATAAAACTTATTATTATGAAACTGTTCCCGTATCATCTTTAGATTATGCTTTATTTGCTGAATCTAACCGCATGGGCTACTTCGAAGAATCCTTGAATCAGAACATGTTAGATCAACAAATTGGAATCGTTCTGAATGAAAAGGAAGAATATTCAAATTATCCAATGGATGGGCTATATGAATATTTGTATAAAGCGATTTTTCCTGTAAACCATCCCTATCTACACCCAATTATTGGTTATAAAGAAGATATAGAGTTAGCAAATTTAGACAAAGCGAAATTATGGTTTAAAAAATACTATCACCCACGTAATGCTATTTTAACTCTGGCTGGTGATATTGATCTGGAGACAGCTAAGGAAAAAGTTGAAAGGTATTTTGGAAAAATTGACTCTGGTCAACCGCCCGAACACCCACCGATAGCTGTACCTTATATGCATGGTGAGGTGAAGGGAACATATTATGGAAAATTTGGTGAACCTAGTATATATTTTATTTGGCAGTTACCCGCTGAACATGATGAAAATACGGTAATTATATCGGCGCTTAGTTCATTACTCGCTGGAAAAAAAACTTCATATTTGAATCGAATCCTAGTTGATGAAAAAAAGTTAGTAAAAGAAATTACAATAGATATAGATGCTGGAAAACTATGTAGCCAACTTTATTTAAATATTAAACCCAACCAAGGTGTAAAATTACAAGAAATTGAACATCAAATAAAATTATTACTAAAAGACTTTTTAAAAAAAGAAATAACAGAATCTAACTTACAACGTATTAAAAAAAAACAGCGTACTGAATTTATAGCATCTTATGAACACGTTACCTACCGTGCATCTATTTTACATAATAGTTTATTTATTTATGGTAGTAGCCATGCCTATAAAGATAAATTTAATTTGATTGATAAATTAGATGTAGAAAAGGCCCATTTATCATTTTCAAATTTTTTAACTGAAAAAGTTGGAATTTTTTATGTATTGCCATCTACAGCAACAAGTAAAATGATTAAGGAGAAATCTAGAAATATTCCAAAAATTGATTCATACCCTTTAATTAAAACACCTCAAATTACTCATCGAAAGCTTAAAAATGGCCTAGAACTCGTTTTGATAGAAAAAAGCCAAAGTTTAGATATTAATTTAAAAGTTGATTATGCATTTGGTTCTTTAATTGATTCAAAAGAATACTGTGGACGCTTAAATTTCATTAATTATCTTAAAGAGCTCGCTGATCAAGATGACCTTAATACAATTATATTCAATCAGGATTTTGAAGAATTAGGTGCGTCATATGGAATAAATAGTAGTTTAAATTGGTCAGATGCTTATCTGTATGTGCCGCAACTAGACTTTGAGAAAGCCTTATCTTTGTTCTATAAATTCTTATTTAAAACAAAATTTACAGAGGAAAAATTTGAGCAAGAAAAACAAAAATTATTATTTGAATTATCTCAACCTTTCGCAACATCTGCTGAATTTGAAAGTTATATCGAAAATGCTTTGATCTATCCTCAAGATCATCCTTTAGCTATACCAGATAGTGGAAAAGGTACTTATAAAACCATTCAACAGTTATCGTTTAATGAAATTTTGAAATTTCACCAACAAAATCATCTCACAAAAATTAAACGCTTGATCGTGGTCGGTGCGCAATTGGAAGAAAAAGTTTTACCTCTTCTCGATCAATATTTTGGTCATTTACCTTACTATGACTATCAGCCATTAGATCTACCAGTTGTTCCTTTATATGAAAAATCAAAAGTTTATCTTATTCAAGATGAAACACTTTCTCAGGATAATATTAGTTTATCAACAATGATGTCAACCAATTTAGATGGTTTAGACCCTGCTTATGAGGTACTCAAAGAATGTTTCAGTCATAGTTTTAATGGACGTATTAATCTAAATTTACGAGAGGATAAAAGTTGGACATATGGAGTAAGGGGTACAGGGAAAAATATTCCCAATGCTACAAATTATGGTTTATCTCTCAAAGTAGAACAAAGCCATACGATTGATGCCATTAAAGAAATTTTGTCTGAGTTTTATAAATTATTGACTACCGAACCGTTGGCTGAACAAGAGCAACTAAATGCAATTAGAACATTGAATTTACAGTTGATTCCGCGTATTCAAACCAGTACGGCGATCGCCCAACATATTTTATGGTTAGCACGCAAAGAGTTTCCTGACCATTGGATTGAAGAACAACAGCAAAAATTTCTTTCACAGAATGTTAAACAGATTCAAGAATATATCTACAAACACTTAAACAAGAAGCAATGGGTGTGGATTATTCGTGGAGATGTATTGAAACTAAAATCACAGATTGAAGCTTTAGGAATTGGTGATATTGAAGTTTTAGAAATTCATCGAGAAAATTATTACGTATAAGAAAACTACAAGATTGGGATGAATGAAGTTCTCATTCATCCAATCATATTTTGACTATTTATAGAATGACATTATAAAAAAATTTCATAACAAATTTTGAGGCATTTTTGAACTTGGTTCGTTTCAATTATAGAAATTATATTATATATAGAAATATTATGGCTAGAGTTTTTAGTACCAATGTTCATGATTTTAAAAAAGATGTTTTGGAGGCAGAAGTTCCTGTACTTCTGGAGCTTTCAACAAATTATTGTGATCATTGCCTAATTTTAAAACCATTTATAGATTCATTAGAAGAACGTTATAAAGATCGTGATTTAGATGTTGTAAAGTTAAATGTGTATGTACCAGAACAGCAAAAAAACGTAGATAAGATTACTCAAAAATATAAATTAAGAGGGGTTCCTACCGTCTATTTAATTAAGAATGGTGAGGTTGTTGAAGAAAAAATTGGACCTTCTGCTTTTGAGGTAGCCAGTATGATCCAGAGAAATACATGAATTTTAATTTTTTCAAATATTAAAGGAAAATATTTAATGGCGATTCAATTTATATCAGATGAAAATTTAAAAGCCCAATTTACACAATATGAACTCCCTATACTTGTTGCTTTTTGGGCAAGTTGGTGGGAGGAATGTATTCAATTTGAGCCTGTGCTAAATGAACTTGAAAATAAATATAAGGATAAATTAATTTTCTTTAAAATTGATACAGATAAATATAGAGAAGTATTCCTACAATATGAATTTTTCAATACACCAACGCTTGTGTTTTTTAGAAATGGAAAACCTGTGGCTCAGTATGCATCAGGGGATTATCGAACACCTTATAATTTTAGTGCAGTATCAGATTTTATTCAGGAATGTATGGATCACACTCTACTATTAGAGACTTTAAATGAAATAGAACTTGATGAAACCAAAAGTAATATTAACACAATACGTACAACAGCTCAGCTTTTCGATCAAGATGTAATACAGCAAGAATTACCTGTTTTCTTATTTTCATATTGGAGCCATAAACAACACGAATTAGCCCCTAAAATAGAACATGCGTTTGATCAATTTTCTTGTCACTTTAGTGATAAATATAAATTTATTAAATTAGATAGAACAGATCCATCTGAAGAAATGCAAAAAATAGATGAGTTATATGAGCTAAATTTTCTAAGTGGTAAACCTGTACCGTATCCTGCTGTTTATGTATTTAAGAAAGGTCAAAAAATTACTTCAACAATTGATAGTGAAGAAAATGCATGGTTCTATTTTCAAAATACTGTAGATGAGTTTCCTATTGCGAAACTACTATCCATTCTGATTCATAAGTTACAAGAAAATCGCTAAGATAAAATACATTTATACTGAAAGTCTTGAATGTGTTTTCTTTAATACAAATCGAAATTTATAATTAATATATATTTTTTTATTCTATTTTTTTGCAATATTAATTATGGTTTTTTAAATTCTGAAACGTTATAACTTATATAAAGCTAATGCTTTAAATCATATTGCAAAAATACATTCAGGAGCTTATATGTTTTCATACAAAGTACTTTTTTTTAAAGAATTTTTAAAAAAAAAGTCAAATAAAATTTAAATTTTTTATTGGAACTGGATTTATTTTTTCGTTGCTATTCCCAGTGTTAGCCTCGGCATCTTCAAATTTACCGGAAAAGATATCTTTATCGCCTTTTGATTTATTTAAACATGCCGATTTTTTTGGAAAAACTATAATTATTTTATTGCTTTTAGCCTCTTTATTTAGTTGGATTGTATGGGTTGGAAAATTACTTGAAATACGAAAGAAAAATAATTTGATTTTGCAAAGTATTCAGACGATAGAACAGCAAAGACATTTGGTAGATAATTTGCAACTTCCAGATCATGCTGCGAATTTGATTTATCAAATTGCAAAAGAAGAATATGAATATGCTCAACAAAAAAATAAATTTTTTTCAGAACAATCTATTAAAGAGCGTGTGATAGCAGTAATTGAACGTATTGTTGCTTCGGAAAAGCATCATTTAAGTTTAGGTACATCTTTTTTGGCAACGGTGGGTGCAATTGCTCCATTTGTTGGTTTATTGGGAACTGTATGGGGAATCATGAATAGCTTTGTGTCAATTGCTCAAAGTAATACCAGTAGTTTATCTGTAGTTGCTCCCGGAATTGCAGAGGCCTTATTTGCAACAGCATTAGGTTTGTTTGCCGCTATTCCAGCAGTGATTTTGTATAACTCTGTTGTTCGTTCAATCACACATCACACCTTACTTGTTGAAGATAATGCAACGAGCATTTTAAATTTATTAAGTCGCGATTTAGAGGATTTGCAAGGAAGTAATTTAGAAATAAAACAATTTAATAAAGATTTAATTATAGGGTGAAGTTATGGCTTTTAAAAACCCTAAGCATGATGACTTAGGACCGGTAAGTGAGATTAATGTCACACCATTTATTGATGTCATGTTAGTTTTGTTGATCATCTTTATGGTTGTTGCACCACTAGCTACAGTTGATGTGCCATTAAATTTGCCTACTTCAAAGAATGCTGCATCTCCATTAGCAGATCAACCATTAATTTTAAGTCTGGATGCTTCCTTACATTTGTATATCGACGATAAACAAATCACTCATGATCAATTGGCTAATCAGCTACGCATCTTATCGAAAGGTGATAAACAACAACGTATCTATATACGAGCTGATAAAACGATTCCTTATGAAAAGTTTATAGATTTAATCAATCAATTAAGTGCTCTTGGTTATTCAAAAATTGCTTTAGTAAATGAATCATTAAATTAAAGGAGGAATGCTAGATGCAGTTAAGTTTAAGCCATCATTTTTATAAAAAGTTTTCTTATAAACTTTGGCTGAAAAGTTTCTTTTTAGTTATTGTTGGATACCTATTATTAGCATGCATTCTTTGGCTCATATTACATCACCAAATAAGACAACCTGTGATTCAAAAAAAATCAGTTGCGGCACCCTTAATGATTGAACTAGCCCCATTACCCACCTCAACTAACGTGATTAATAATGTTCTCGATGAACAAAAGGAGCCTTTACTGGCAGCACAGCCTCGTAAAGTGATGACATCACAACCGATTAAAGAGAATACAAAGTTAGTTACAGTGAATAATCAACAACAAGCTGAGTTGGTAAACCATAAAACACAAAAAATAGAAAAGACAAAAGTAGTTTCACCGACAAAAGCTGAGAAACAAGCCGATTCTGAAAAAGATTCTACGCAAGAAACTAAAACAGAAAGTAAGGTTGAAACACAAGCTCAAGAAGCGAGTAATAACTCTATTCCTTTAGAACATAAAGAAGAAAAAACAAAAGCGCCTCAAGTTGGAAGTATGAATAATGAAGCAAGTAACTCAAATCAACAGCAGTGGGAAGATCAGGTCTTATCTAAATTGCAAAAAATGAAGCGTTATCCTGCTTATGCTCAACACCAAAAACAGCAAGACATGATTATTGTTAAGATTGTCTTAAACAGCAAAGGTGAGTTAGTTAATAGTACGATTGTACAAAGCCAGAAATTTGAAGTACTTGATAATGAAGTAAAAAATTTAATCAAACGTGCTCAACCTTATCCAGTTCCGCCTGCATCATCTTTAAATGGTGATCAGGTCACGTTAAATGTTCCTGTAGAGTTTTTCTTAAAATAGTCCCATAAAGCAATAAAGATTTGTACGACGCTTATGGCAACTTCATATGTGCTCGGATTATAAGTCTGACTCTCGGATTTTCCAGGGGGAAGCCATTATCACTGTGATAACGGATAGACAAGATAATTTTGTTAATACTTTCCCTGGAAAAACAATTAATTATAGGTGTTGTGATGTTCGCGGTCCATGTTTTTGATGTAAATTATTCAGACAATAAATCAATAAAAGAAATTGTTATTTTACCGAATTTAAACCAATCTTCTGAACGAATTGATTTATGAGATGTATAAGTTGTGTTATTTAATGTAATGTTATAACATCACATTAATTCATGGTTTTCATAACAACGTGATATTAATGTACAAGAAATATTTACTCATCACTTTTATATTTTCTTCAGCAGCTTTTACACATGCTGAAGACCAAGTCAGTCAACAACAGACCCGAGATTATCTTTCACAGAAACAGCAGATTGATCAGCTCACTCAATCCGCTACGCCTTTTATTCAGTTACAGCAAACAAAGGTTGATTCAAGCTATCCTTGGTTACAAAAAGAACCAATTTGTTTTGGGATATCTTCTTTAGAAGTTGATGTTCCAACTACACATCCCAGCATAAAAACTTCAGACTTTAATCGCATCTTTAAAGAGCTCAAGTATTCAGACAATAAAGTTTTAGGCCGCTGTATCGGTGAAAAAGGGCTTTCTGGCCTTGTGAATTACATCAATGAACGACTGGTGCAATTGGGTTATGTGTCGATTCAAGTGATCGTACCCGAGCAGGATCTTGCTACAGGACATTTACGCTTAACTTTGATCCCTGGATTAATTGGGGAGATCCGACTTAAAAATAGTAAAAACCAAACTTTGAATTATCGTTTGCCCATGCATGCGGGCGATATCCTCAATATTCGTCAACTGGAACAAATTCTAGAAACCTTTGCTCGTCTACAAGGTATGCAGACCAGTTTCGATATCTTACCCAGCCAAAAAAGTGGTGAAGATGCGGGTTATAGCGATGTTGAGATTGTTTGGGAGATTCAGGAACGGAATTTTCTCACTGTTGGGCTCAATGATGCGGGCAGTAAAAGCTCTGGAAAATACCAAGGCTATGCCAGCTATGCTTTAGAAAACCCGCTTAATTTTGCCGATAGCCTATTTGTTTACTATACCCAGTCACTCAATGACTGGAATGTAGACCATACCGATTTTAATAACGTCTTTGTTTCCTACGAAGTCCCATATCAAAACTGGTTGTTTAATATCAATGCCAGTCAATATACCAATACTCAAGAATTAGAAGGTTTTGATCAATGGTTCGATTATAAAACCATTAATAAAGATTTTAATCTCCAAGCACAACGCGAACTCAGCCGCAGTAAATCTTACCGTCTGTCAGGCTATGCACAACTGTACCGTAAATCAGCATCCAGTTTTATTGAAGATGTAGAAATTGAAGTACAACGCAAACGCACAGCAGGTTGGGAGCTTGGCAGCAAATACCAGTTACGGCTCGGGCAGCAAACCATCAATGCTCAATTCAGCTATCGCAAGGGTACAGGCATCTTGGGGGCAAGCCAAACTGCTGAAGACATTACTGGTGAGGGCGATTCTCGCGCCGGGATCTGGAATGCTGCTGTTCAATATGCAGTGCCATGGCAGACCGCTAACAATAACTTTATGTATCAGCTGAACTGGCAAGGGCAGTGGAGTCCGCAGAAAGTGGTCAGTCAGGAGACTTTTAATATTGGTGGGCGCTACAGCATTCGCGGTTATCGACCAGAGCAAAGTATCGTGGGTAGTAATGGACATTATGTACAACAGACACTGCATTGGCTTAACCCTCTTCCCAATTTCTCACTCTACGCAGGTCTAGATCAAGGACTAGTGACGGGAGAAGGCACTCAATATTACTCCGATCGTTATCTATTAGGCAGCGTGATTGGTCTAAGAACTCAATTCAAACATATCAATGGCGATTTTTTCGTGGGTCGGGGGCTGGTTGCACCTCAACATATCCAGAAAGACGTCATCACTGGTTTTAATCTCTCATTTAACTATTAAGCAAATCTATTCATAGAAATATAGGTATAAAGATGAATAAGCAATTTTACCGCACAAAATTTAATGCCAAACTGGGGACTTATGTCGCTGTATCTGAATTGGCAAAATCCCATCAGGGTGATACCTCTCCACGCATTAAAGCTTCAATCCACAATAATGATGTGACAGACTCAGGTATTGCCGCAACTGGGCAACGAACATTAAAACAATTGGTACTGGCGCTTTCAGCTTTGATGGCGATTAGTCCGATTTATGCCAATGTTGTCGTTAATAATGGTGCTGCTGCAGCGCATAAAGCGACTGTGCTCAAGGAAGGCAATGCAGCCAATGTCTGGATTACAGCACCATCTGCATCAGGCGTGTCACGTAATAGCTATACCCAGTTTGATGTCAATCAAAATGGTGTGATCCTAAATAACTCACGCGGCGCAGCAACCAGCCAAATTACCAAAACATCCATTGCAGCGAACCCGAATTTAGCCAAAGGCGCTGCGACCACGATTGTGAATGAGGTGGTTTCAACCAATCCTAGTTTATTGCAGGGTAATCTTGAAGTCTTAGGATCAAGAGCAAATGTAGTGATTGCCAACCCAACAGGCATTACCGTGAATGGTGGTGGTTTCATCAATGCCAATCAAGTCACGCTATCAACAGGGGTACTGGGGTATAACAGTGATGATTCAATTAAACAGCATACCGTTAAACAAGGTGCTATTACGATTAATACCGATGCAAATAACCGTGGTTTAGGCGGTAATGCCAATAATCCCGTTGCATTAGAGTTATTGGGTCGTTCAATTGCGATTAATGCGCCAGTGAATGCCACAACCATTACTGCTGTTTCAGGGGCAAACACAATTACTGCTGATACGGGAGCATTTACTGCGACCACAGGAACAGGGACTGTACCAAATAGACGTAGCACAGATCGGTGGACTTTATGCAAATAGTATTTATCTGCATGCCAATGAAGCGGGGATTGGGGTAAACAATGCAGGCATGATTAAAGCCAAAAATAATTTAGTTCTTAACAGCAATGGTAAAATTACCAATACCGCAACAGGATTAATCCAAACCACAGATGCGACGAGTGGCTTGATGTCTGTTCAGACCAATCGAGTTGATGGACATGGTGACATTGTCAATCAGGGTAAAATCCAAAGTGCCAATGCTTTATTTGTGGATGCGGGTCGTCATTTATACTTACAACAAGATAGTTACACAGGCGTGACCAGTACTGCTTCAAAGAATATTGTGTCTTTAAATGCCAAAGGTTCGGTTGTCGGAACAGGCGCTGTCATCAAACAACATGGTGATGTTCAAGATGTTTACATCAATGCAGGCGGTTATATCAGTCTAACGGGTAAACAAGCAAGTGGAATTCAGAACAATATTGGCAGTAATGGCGGTGTTTATCTGAGTGCAGGTCGAAAGATTAAAGTAACTGATGGATTGATTACTAGTCGTAATGATCTTGCAATAAGTTCAACAAATCAATTAGATCTGAAAGATTCAACTCTATACAGTAGAGATACTGGGATTTATATCAATAGTGTTGGAACCGATATTGCCAACGCTGCAATCAATGTGAGCAATGCAGTACTCGATGCAAAAACAAAATTAGCGATTCAATCTTCAGGTTTATTAAACCTCACAGATTTAAGTTTACCAATTGCATCGGGACAAACCAGTACCCGTGTACAAGATGTACTATTCACTGCACAGCAGAATTTAAATCTAACCCAAACGAAACAGATGCTACAGCCGATTAAAGGCAAGTTAAGTATTGCCGCAGCTGGAGATATTTCTTTGGCAACTGCACTTACAGGTGCCAATGTTGAGGTAAAAGGTTTACGTGGGATCGATATTGAGGGGAGCAATGTTAAAACCAAGAATATTAAGCTATCCACAGCTGGGAACTTAAATATTGCCGCGCAAAAAGATGTTAACTTACAAGATAATACCAGTCTATGGGCATCATCAGGCAATATTAATGTCTCTGCTTTAGGGGGTAATTTAACCACAACTAGTCTGACTGCATTGGCCAATAAAGGCAAAGTCTTATTACTTGCGGATAAAGATGTACGTTTAAATATTTCAAGAACGAATAGTGCGGTAGAGGTAACCACTGCACTTGATCAAACCAATCAGAAATCAAAAATCACAGCAGGCCAAGATATTAATATTGGCTCAACCAACCAAGGGGCACTTTATCTCTATGTAGGAGATATTCAGTCTACGGCTGGGAATATTAACTTAATTGCCGATAAAAATATTAATTTATACCGTGCTGGAGATGTAAAGCAGGTTAAGAATGCGGATGGGAGTTTTACTCCAAAAACCACCTATTTATGGTCAAATCTAAAAGCAAAGGATATTGCAGTTAAGTCCGCGACTGGCAATGTAGATCTTCTATGGATGAATGCCAATGCCACAAATGATCTTGTGGTGGATGCAAAGGGTTTTAATCGCATTTATGGCGGCGAATTAAAAAGTGGTCGAAATATTGAGTTGCATGGTGGGGACAATGTCCGACTTTGGGCCGTGAACAGTAATTCCGGGGCACATACTGCAGTTAGTTCAGATAAGAATATTTATTTAAATAGTGATATTGATGCCAACGGTCAAACCAGTTGGGCAGCGGCAAGCACGGTCAATATGACTGCTGGTGGTTTACTCTCGTTAAAGAGTAAAGGTTTACAGGCGCATCAGCGCACCAATTTAAAGGGTGGTGCTGTCAATATTGAAGCGGGCACAAGTTTGGATTGGAGAGATAAATATACGCTGACTGCGGTTGATAGTGCGATATTAAATAACAATGCTGATCTAGCACAATTCAATGGTGATATTGGTATTCAGACTGGAACTGGAAATCTCACAATTACCCCAACCAACATTACCCTAAATGCCTACGGTGATATTGATCTTCGTGCTAAAGGTGGAGATCTAACCTTAGTTGGGATAGGTGGCACTAAAGGAAATGGGTCAGAGCAGGTGGTTAAGCTCAATACAGCTACAGGCGGAATTAGCTTAATAGGCCAAAATGTAAAGTTACAAGGATCGGAGCTAAAAGCTAAACAAGACATCAATCTGGTTGCAATAACGGGTGATGTTGTTGTGGATGGGGTGAAAAATACTTTAACAAACAAATCAAATAGCATAAATGTTAAAAAAATAATTGAAAGCTTAAATGCAGACAAAACTCACATTGCAAATTTGTTGTCACCATTAAGTGTAGGTTCGAAGCCAATAATACTTGATTATATGAATTTGGTAGAAAAATATCATATCGCGTATACACCTGGTTATGTTCCTGGTTGGACAAGCACGATGGGTAACAAGATGACTTTTCAACGCACTTATGATGCTTTTCTAGAAAAATATCCTATTTTAGAGCCAATAGCAGCTGGACCTTCACATCTATCTTTTGAGCCGGTTACTGTACTTACGAATGCAAATGGTGAATTTTTTGTTGATCCTAAAATAGTGCTTATATCATCATTTAATTTTAAATATACAGATGAAGATTTAAATCAAATCAATAATGAAATTAGCTTTTTTAATCAAAGTTTAAATGGTCATGAACATTCAGGTTCAAACTTAATTTCAAGTGATGGCAATATCACGTTTGCTTCAGCTAAAGGGACCAGTATTAGTGGATCAAATCTCAATGCTCAAAAAGGAGCCGTACGAATTGAGGCAGCAGGTACTTTAGCTGGAGAGGAACATAAAATCCAAGGAAAATATCAAAGTGCAGTTGCTACGAGTGTAAAACAAGGTACGTTAAAAGCGAGCGTGATTGTAGATGGATTGCAAGATTCCTATGACATAGGTCAATTAGAAAGTGAAAATTATCGTTGGAGAAGCCCTGTATCGGTAACTACAATTAATGGTGACAAAGGCGTTAAGATTCTTGCCACCGGCAAAGCTGCAACAGATAATCTAATTTTACAAGGTGTTGGGATTACATCTATTAATGGTGATATAAACATAGAAGCCTATAAAAACATTATTTTTGATGTGGCGATTGAAAATGGCTACGATAAAAGTAAGAAAACAGAAACAAAAAGAAAATGGTATGGTAAGAAGAAAACTACGACGACTGTAACAACTGCTGAGCAGAGTGGAGGTGTCTCAGTTGATATTGATGCGAAAAATATCAATATCAAAAGTTAGGAAATAAATACAGATAAAATGATGGGGCAGAATCGTACCAGTATAGATATGTATTCGAGTCAGCTTACGGCAAATGGTGGAAAAATAAGTATTCAGGCTGGCGGGGATCTTAACTTTTTAACGGCGAATGATGAGTCATTGAATACCACTGATATCAGTAAAAAAAGCTCATTCATTGGAATTAAACTAAATAGTTCGAAGACTACCAATACACGTAATGTGAAATCAGAGCTTCCTGCTGTTCTGAATGCGGATTATATTGGCACAAAATCAGGATTTGATACTCGTTTAAAAGGGACGGTATTTAATTATTTGGATGGCGCTGATATCCAAGCAGGTGGCAAGATCAGCTTAGAAAGTGCATCAGAAATTGTTACCAACACTTCTACGAAAAAGAGTAACAGTGTTGTTTGGCAGTCAATGCAAGATAAAGGCTCAATCATGGAAACGGCAAAACTACCAAGTTTTAATGGGACAGTCGAGCCAACTTTTATTGCTAAAGGCGGGCTGACAGTACAAGTACCTGTTGTTTCTGGGAAAAATAATGATGTGCGGGCAGAAGTGATTAAACTTTCTAATCAGCCTGGTAATGAATATTTAAAAAGTCTGATTGCACGAAAAGATGTGAATTGGGAAGCAGTAAAACTAGCACAAGAGAGTTGGGATTATAAGTCACAAGGATTAACTGGGGCAGGTGCTGCGATCATCGTGATTATTGTAACGGTGTTGACGTCAGGTACAGGTTCTGCCGCTGCCACTTCAGTTACTTCTGCAACAGGAGTTGCATCATTAGGTGCTGGTGCAAAGGCTGCGGTAGCGACATTAGCTTCCCAAGCAAGCGTTAGCTTAATTAATAATGGTGGAGATGTTAGTAAGACTTTAAAAGATTTAGGTAGTAAGGAGTCAGTTCGTAATCTAGCAGTAAGTGTGGTTACGGCAGGATTATTAAAAGAAGTGGGTACTGCTTTAAAACTTAATCCTGATAGTACCTACTTCCCTGATCGATTAATGAATAATTTTACCAATGCAGTTGGCTCTACTTTAGTACAAACGGCAATTAATGGTGGGAATTTACAGGATAATCTTGAAAAAGCTTTACTGGCAGGATTATCTGGGGTTATACAAGGTGAATTAGCACAGGGTATTGGGGATTTCTTAGATTTTTCAAATCCTGATATTTTGGAATATACAATTCATAAAATTGCTCATGCTGCTGCCGGTTGTGCTGCTGCGGCAGCAACAAAAGCGAGTTGTGAGGCTGGTGCAATTGGCGCAGGTGTAGGTGAAATAATAGCTGGATTAATGCCTGATCCAGTAAATGGTGATGAATATTCAACTGAAGAAAAATTACGAAATCGTAATGCTGGTAAGATAGCAGCAGGTGTTCTATCTGCCTATGCGGGTTATGATGTAAATACAGCTGCAAATGCGGCAGATATAGCAATCGAAAATAATAATAATACTCGAGGTGGGCCAAAGAGATCATTATTCACATATTTAGCAAAAAAAGCTGTTAATTACATTGCACCAGAAAAAAGTGTAGATCCTAAAGTAGTGGCTAATTTTTGGTTGAGGAGAACAGATCGAAATATTTTAAAAGATATTGATATTGACCATATTGCACAAGGTCATATTACAACAAATCAAGGTAATGTTAGAGCAGTTGGGTTTCATCATGAGCCAAGTGGAGGTGCAGTTGCACGAGTTAAAAATGTAACTAGTACACCAGATAATAATGGTGTATGGGAAGGAACAGTTGAAATTTTTGATTCAGCATCAAATACTTGGGTTTTAAAAGGAGGAAATCAAGGGAAATCAACATTCTTTCCTTCAGGGTGGACGAAAGAACAGTTACAATTTGAACTAACTGAAGTTTTTAAGAAAGGACAAGCATCAGGATTTGTGAATAAACCACAAGCTTTTGAAGCTATATCGCCATCTGGAGTTAAAGTTAGATTTGTTCCCCCAAACGGTACCACTGTAAAACAATGGCGTGGATGGCCTGTAAAATAGGTCATAATTTTAGGAGTAAGGTAAATTGAACGTAACATTTTTTTTTAATTGGACTCAAGAAGATGAAGGTTGCGAGATTATACATTTCCCTAGTGTGGTAATGTCTAAAGTATCCAGCGATGGAAGCTGTCAATATTTTCCAGAGGCTGCTTCTTTTATCCAGTCGTTAAATACAACTGAAGCTGTTTGGCGGGTTTTAAAAATAGTTAATTTTTTTATTGGAGAGAAAATGCTTTCAATAGTTGAAATAAAAACTTTATATAATACTAAAGCAATTATACAGAGAGATTCTATTAAGTTTCAAATATTGGACAGTGCAGAATACAAAGATGATATATCTTTAAATGATTTATCAATAATTTTAAATAAATGGATAGAGTACCTATTAACAATAGATAAGCAAGAGGTTATTTTTGATATTGTGTAGTAGGACTATGGGGTTTTACTAGGTTTTGTATAAGCGTATTATTATAAAATGATTGTAACAAAAGCTACTTCATATGAATGAAGTAGCTTTCATAAATCTGGCAGGTGAATTGGCTATTGTGAAAATACGCCAAACTTTTATTCTGTGAAAAGCTGAGTGTTAGTGGAAGTGCTAATATTCACAATTTATACAACTGTATGTAAATAAATTAACCAAATCTCATTGGATGTTTGAGGTGGTAATTCTTTAAATTTCAGATGTATTAATTCTATGCCATTTATTTTTATGCATCACAAAACTTTGTCCTATCAGCCATTAGGCCTTTACGTTTTTCAAGGTAGGCTTCACGTAAATAAGCAGCTTCTACTGATAGACTCAACTGGCCTTAAGTTTTTAGGTGAAGGTGAATGGAAACGCAAGAAACATCAGCCTGAATATCGTCGGCAATGGCGTAAACTGAATATTGATATAGATGCTAAAACCTTGCAAATACGAGCTGTACAGCTCACAACAAATAATATCAGTGATTCACAAGTCTTGAGTGATCTGCTAAATCAAATCCCATCTGATGAACGTATTGATTCTGTCTATACCGATGGAGCATATGACACGAAATTGTGCAGACAAATGGTTTCAGCTCGTCTTGCACATGCCGTAATTCCTTCAAGATAAGCCTAGCCCCATATAATTAATCCGCTTCAACCCCATCTGGCAGCACACAATCTTATTTTGAATTAATATAGCCTCGTAATTACCTTTTTGACATATACTATCAAAAAAAGATGGCAGAATTATTTTATTTATAATTAATTCAATACTTTAAAAAGATTATAACTAAAAATTTTGAAAATTAGCCAATCAGATATTTTTGAACACTCATGGATTGAGGTGTCTAATAGTTTGAAACGTTCTTAGATACGAGCATATTTAAAAATATGTTGATTCGAAAAATTAAGGCTATTTTATTACTAAATTTATATATGGTTTTTTATGTCAAAAATTGAGCTTTTGGTCGGAGATATCGCTCCTCATTTTCCTACTTTAGAATTTATTAAAGGCCAACCTATTTCAGCATTTGAAAGTGGTCGAATTTATGTACTCGAATGCTGGGCACCTTGGTGTAGACCTTGTATTGATGCTATTCCACATATTAGCAAATTACAAAAAAAATACCCTAAAATTTCATTTATAGGGGTGGCTGTTTGGGAAGCAAATATCAATGATGTCCATCAAGTGGTTTCCGATATGGGCGATCAAATGGATTATCGTGTCGCTTATAATACTATTGAGGTAAATGAAAAAGAAGGAGATGTACCGCGCAACTGGCTACGTCCAGCAGGAGAGGAAGGTATTCCAACAGCATTCATAATTGAACAAACAGGAAAAATTGCTTGGTTTGGTCACCCTAATGAAATCGATACAGTTCTAGAAAAACTCATAAACAATGAGTTCGATATTGTTGAAGCAGCACAGGTTTATTGTGAATATTTGGAAAAAAACTTAATTCGTGAGCGTAAGGATTTGTATAGAGTTTTGGATCGCTTACAATCTGATAATGATATACATTCTGCGATAAAGGTGTGTGAAGAAGCATTCATTGAAAATATACGCCTTGAACAATTCATGGGTATTGAAAAATTGAACTTACTTATTAGAAGTAACAAATGTGTCGAAGCATTAAGTTATTCAAAACATCTTATTGAAAATATTGAACAAAATGACATTATTAGTTTCGAAAACGTCGGTAGTTCCATAGTTAATACTGTTTATCAAAATACTGAAATTGAGGAATGGTTCTCGTTACTAAATTATGCTATAGGCATTTTAATTGATTTAGATCAATTGACTGTATCAAGTGATAATTATTATCTTAAATTTAGAATCACTCGCAGTTTAGCATTAGCTTTATTGGCAATACAGCAGCCACAAGAAGCACTTGAATATGTTGAGTTAGGTTTAGAATATGCAATAAAATCTGGATTTCCAAAAGATAATCAAGATCTTTACACAGATTTAATTTCTCTTTGCAAAAAACAAATTAGTATTGATCAGGTTAAAATAGAAAATGATACTAAAGTTATTTGTGATAGTAGTGGTTGTCGCTTAAAGTAATTACGCAAATCAGCCTGAAAGTTAGTTTTATAATTGATCTTGATTTTTAATTACGTCTAATTGTGTTTTATTTTCGTGTGGTCTAAAAAGTGCTTGTTATCGCATTAAATATTCTATTTAGGTAAATAAGAAAGAGGTTAAATGCAACCGGAAATGGTTATTATGCCTTGAAAAATGACAATATTAAAAATTTGTATTGATTACTTATCAGGAAAATCGAGTTTAAAATTTTGGTTAATTGTGTTCAGTTTGTATTGCCCTTTATTCATGTATTGATGTTTTATAAGTTGTTGATATATATTTATATTAATAAATTGCATAAGAGTTATTTGTGGATGTGTTGATGTAATTAAGTTTTATATGAGGTTTTTCTTGATTTAAACGTTTCATATTAGAGGAATGAAGAGAAAGATTTTAATATTAAAAAAAATTTTAAATTATTCATTTATTGGGCCGATCAAAAGCAAAGGTTTTCTATGAATCTCACTAATCAACAATTGTTTTCAACTACAGTATCCCATCCTGCATTTGAATTTGTCAGTCAACATTCTATTGAGTCTACACAAATTGTCGTACAACAATTTCAACATAAAATTACAGGCGCAATACATTACCATTTTGTAGCAAATCATCTCGAAAGTGCTTTCTTGGTTGCTTTCCGCACACAACCGATGGATTCAAAAGGAGTTGCTCATATTTTGGAACATACCGTATTGTGCGGATCTTTGAATTTCCCAGTTCGTGATCCATTCTTTGCCATGATGCAAAGATCACTCAATACTTACATGAATGCTTTAACTAGCAGCGATTGGACGGCTTTTCCATTTGCAACGGAAAATAATAAAGATTTTAAAAATTTGCTTGCCGTATATTTAGATGCCATTTTTTCGCCATGTATTAACCCCTTAGACTTTGCCCAAGAAGGAATTCGTGTCGAACTAGACAATAATAACAAACCAACATTTAAAGGTGTAGTATTTAATGAAATGAAAGGAGCATTAAGTTCACCATCAAGACAATTATACCATCGAATTTTAGCATATTTATATAGTGAAACTACTTATCACTATAACTCAGGCGGTGAGCCATTAGAGATTACTGAGCTTAAACATAATGAGTTAATAGATTTTTATAAAAAACACTACCATCCTTCTAATGCCATTTTTATGACTTTTGGTAAGCAAAGCGTGTTTGACTTACATGAACAATTTGAAAATTTAGCACTTAAAAAATTTAATCGTGGTGAGACACTTTTCTCAATACCAGAACCACGTTTAGCGCAACCAAAACAACAAATTGAAAGCTATGCAATTGATGATGATGATTTATCAAATAAAACTTATCTTGCTTTGAGTTGGTTGTTGCCAACTACGGACGATATTGAACTTTGGTTCGGGTTTAGAATTATGTCGGGCATCTTGTTGCAAGATTCGGCTTCTCCCTTGCAATACTTTTTACAAACATGCAACTACGCTGTATCACCAGGTCCACTACTTGGTCTAAATGATCAAAATTATGAAATGACTTTTCATTGTAGCGTACAGGGGGCTAATCCTGAGAATAGCGAACAATTTTTAATAGATGTAATAAATGTTTTATCTGACATAGCAAGTAAGCCTATTGATTTAAAAGCTGTGGATGCATTGCTTCATCAAATTGAATTGGAACAGAGAGAAATTTCAAGTGATATGCCTTATGGTCTCAAACTATTTTTTAAAGGATTAAGTAGAGCAATTCATCACCACGATCCTATTCAAGTTTGGGATATAGACCACGTTATTGACCAAGTAAAAAAGAAAATAAAGGACGATCCATTATGGATTTCTAACCTGATACAAATTTATTTGCTTGATAACTCTCATCGCGTACTACTGACTTTCATACCAGATGCTGAAAAATCGACGCAAATGCGTCAAGCTGAGCAAGATAAGCTGGATAAAATTGAAGCAGCTCTAACGGATAAAGATTATAAAAATTTACTTCAACAAGCACGACTTCTAAAACAGCACCAAGAACGTGAAGATGATTATGACATTTTACCGAAAATTACGATTGCAGATATTCGGTCTGAAATTCAGTTTCCGCAATTTGAAATAGGAAGTATAGAAATTGCAGGTGAAAAGCAGCATTTGCATATGTATCCGACTGGAACTAATGGTTTGTTATACTAACAAGTATTGATTGATATTCCAGATGAGGTTTTAAAGTCACCTTATTTCCCAATTTATACTTCTTTATTTGGACAATTGGGCGCAGGTGAATATAATTATTTGCAGTTGCAACAACTTCAAACTGCTGTAAGTGGTGGTTTATGGATGAGTAGTTCATTACGTTGTGATGTATCAGATAAGAATATTATCAGTCGATTTTTAGTTTTAAGTATTAAGTCACTTGCACATGAATATTCAGCAATTGGATTACTAAAATTAGCTTTTGAAGAAATGCGTTTTGACGAAAAATCAAGAATATTAGAATTGTTACAACAACAGAAAGTTCAATGGCAATCTTCTATTTCAAACAATGGGGAGGCTTATGCTATTCAAAATGCTTCTCGTTTTATGAGTGCTTTTGCAGAAAACCAAGAATTTCATTTTGGTTTAAGTGCTTTAAACCATTTATCTAAGCTTATAGATGATATTACTTATGATGAAGTTGCTTATTTGAATTTTCGCCGACAATTACAAGCAATTCATGCCCATCTATTAAATGCAAATAAAGAGTTTGTTATAATTTGCGAAGGTTCAGAAATGCCTCAGGTAAAAACTGAGCTACAAAAGCAATGGGCAAGCTCTAATAAAAGAACTGCTGGACAGCTACTCATACCGATTGAACATAAATCTAATAAGAATGATCAGGCATGGTTAATTCAAGGGAATGTTCAATTCTGTGCTCAAGCATATCCTGCTGTAACGATTGATCATAAAGATGCAGCAGCGTTTATGGTACTTGGAGCCTTTTTAAAAAATGGATTTTTACATCATGTAATTCGAGAGCAAGGAGGGGCTTATAATTGTGGTGCTAATTATGATCCGAACACTTGTGCTTTCAGTTTCTTTAGTTATCGTGATCCACGTTTAGCTGAAACATTTGTCGATTTTGATTCGAGTTTGCGATGGCTAATGGAACAACAGGAAGATTCTCAATTCTTAGAAGCAGCAATCTTAACTGTAATTTCTGGTATGGATAAACCAGGTTCTCCATCAGATGAAGCAATCAAAGCTTGTCATTTTGCATTACATGGACGTACACCTACAATCAGACAAAACTTACGTCAGCAGGTTCTCAACGTCACTCTAAAAGATTTGAAGCGTTTAGTGACTGACTACTTAAGCTTAGATAATGTTAAGAAATCAGTCGTTGCGCCTTTATCAAAAGCTGATTTAGTTGAACAACTTGGCTTTGAAATACACAAAGTCCTTTAAGCTTCTACCTAACTTTATTCAAATTGATTCTCTTTTAATAAGAGAATGAGAAAAACCATTAACTTTAAATTTAATATTATGAATGAATTAATATATCTAGATTACGCTGCTACCACCCCAATTGAAGGTCTGGTTATTGACGAAATGGTTCGATGTATGGGCTTCCCAAATAATTTTGGAAATCCTGCATCTCGTTCGCATATATACGGTCAAAATGCGAGCTTGGCTGTGGAAAATGCAAGACAAAATGTAGCAAATGCGGTTGGTGCAAATGTTTCAGAAATTATTTGGACATCTGGTGCAACAGAATCAAATAATCTTGCATTGAAAGGAATTGCTCAACAATACCGATTTCAAGGTAAACATATAATTACAAGTCAAATCGAACACAAAGCAATATTGGATACTTGCTATGAATTAGAGCAGCAAGGCTTTGAAGTGACATATCTAAAACCTGAGCCACAAACTGGTTTAATCACAGCCGATATGTTGAAGAAGGCTTTACGAACGAACACTATTTTAGTGTCTTTGATGTTGGTCAATAATGAAATTGGTACATTAACCGATGTGAAAACAATAGGTAATATTGTCAAAGCGAATGGAAGTGTATTTCATGTAGATGCGGCGCAAGCTGTAGGAAAATTCCCAATTAATTTATCACAAATTCCCGTGGACTTAATGAGTTTTTCCAGCCATAAAATTTATGGGCCTAAGGGAATTGGTGCACTTTATGTTCGATCAACAATACAATTGAAAGCACAAATACATGGTGGTGGCCATGAACGAGGTATGCGTGCTGGTACATTAGCTACTCATCAAATTGTTGGGATGGGCACGGCGTTTAAATTGGCGATAAGTAAACTAGAAAGTGAACAAGAACGTTTAATGTTATTGCGAAAAATGCTTTGGCAAGGTTTAAAGGCATTTACTTCGGTACAACTCAATGGACATCCAGACTATCATGTTGCCAATTATTTAAATGTCAGTTTCTCGGGAGACAAAGCCGATACGGTGATTGCAGCCATTCAATCTATAGCTGCTGTTTCTAGTGGGTCAGCATGTAATTCACATCGGTCTTCACCTTCTCATGTACTTATAGCATTAGGTGTTCCTATTGATTTGGCTAATCGTTCGGTCCGCTTTAGTTTTGGTATACATACAACTGAACAAGACATTCAATGTATATTAGATAAGGTGGAAAATATGGTATTTGAGAGTTTTTGAAATTTTTAATTACACATTAAATGAAATATTAAAAAATATTTTTATTTTAAGTGATTTTTTATATTAAATATTTTTTGAATTGGTTTAAGCTTAAATTATTTTGTGCGTGGCTGGTTGATCTTTTATAAAATAAATTAATGATAATACAGTGATATTAATTATTTTGAGTGATAATAAAAAATTATTTACTCTTAAAGTGGAAGTATTTTTTACAGCATGTGAGGTGTTTTATGATTTTAAGCGTTTTAATTTAGAGAAAGAAGGTGATTTAAATGTTAGGCCCTGCATATTAATTTTTTTCTTTCTAATTTTATTCTCCTGCTAAGGAGAAGCATCCTTCATTTTTAATTATGGGAATTCAATCATGACACAAGCTCTAAAGACTTTTAAGCAACCTTATCCACTTACGACTGGCCAAAAAAACACATTCACAACTTTGCTAAATTTAATAGAAGTATTACCAGTAATTGTACTTCAAGGTTCTGCAGGTAGTGGAAAAACACAAGTTCTGAAAAAATTAGCAGCTGATCTTGATGTACGATTTTTTCCCCTTAGTGAACTTTTGGAGCAGTTTGAAAACCAACAAAACTCTTCGAAAAGTGAGGAAACGTTAAATACTGCGCTAACAAATGCATTAAAGAATGTGAAAACCCTAATCATAGATGACATTGATATTATTACAGCATTCGCGCGTAGAAGTGTAAACAGTAACCCTCGTATTGGTCATATTTCAGCTATTCTTAAAAACTTCTTAGACGAAGTTGTTGCACAAGAAAAACATGTTGTTCTTAGTTTAACTCGTGAATTAAATGAAAACACTTGGTTTGGTGAAAGAAGCTTGCAGGAGGCGTTAAGTTTAGATAGTGGTAGAGCTGTTTTTATCTCTTTGCCTGACTATACTGAGGTAGATTATGTTGAATTATTAAGCAATATAATCGGGAAAGAACAAGCATCTCGTATAGATGTTGAAGCAATACGCTCATATTCATCAAATTTATCGGGAAATCAGATAGTTACTTCAACTAAGCTTGCGGCTTTGAAGAATCCTACAGATCTTAAGGCAGATGATATTATTTTGGAGTTGAGAGATTATGTAAGTAGTAATCTTGACAGTGAACAAGTCGAGCAGTTTGAATCAAGTGATTTGAAGGGGACTGAGGAGCTGTGGCAAGCATTAGAAACTCACGTCTTGCTACCAATGCGTGGTGGAGAATTAGTCTCATCTCTTGAGTTAAAGCCAAAGCGGGGGGTAGTACTTTACGGCAATCCTGGTACGGGGAAAACCTCAATTGGCCGTGCATTAGCACATAAGATGAAGGGTAAGTTTTTCATGATTGATGGTTCAATCATAACTGAACCGCCAAATTCTTTTTTTAATAAATTAACCTATATATTTGCAGCTGCAGAGGCTAGTAATCCATCTATTATTTTTATTGATGATGCTGATGTTCTTTTCAGCACATCACATGTATATGGATTGAATCGTTATTTATTGAGTAAGTTAGATGGTTTAGTGAGTTCTAATGTTGGAAATGTTTGTATCATAATGACTGCAATGGATGTAAATGATCTTCCGCCAGCCTTAGTGCGCTCTGGGCGTATTGAGCTTTGGCTAGAAACAAGACTTCCGGAGCTTGAGGTTAGGGCTCAAATTCTTGCTCGTTACTCAGCAGTGTTTCCTGAGCCTCCAACAGAAGCAGAACTACAAAGTATAGCAACTAAAAGCAAAGGGTTTACACCCGCGGATTTACGAAGAATTACAGGAGATGCAAAGGCTTTATTAGCTCAAGATGATTATCTTGGAAAGCCAAGACTATCTTCAGCTAATTATCTCTTACAAGCACTTGATCTATTACAAAATATGCGAAAACGAGCAAACATTGCACTTGGTAAAACTAATGAAATAGATACAGATGATGATCTAGATGCTGTTAGTAGCTCTTGTTGTGGTTAATGAACTAAGGTAGATATGTCAAACACAATGGGAACATTAAGATTTTCGAGCTTCAGGTGCAATTAACAGCTAATCTCATTAATGTTTGTATTAGCTCATTGGTTCCCATTTTTTAGGTAATCAGAGCACGTCACATGGGAGCATATTAGTTTATTTATTCATGGTATAACGGCGATAAACTCGTCGTTATACTAATGCTGAAAATATTGAATAATAAGATCTTATATCAATGTAATATTAATAAGTTTTAAAAGCAATATAAAAAGGTGTCTTAGAATTTTTTCTAGCTAATTATAAAACTATTAGTATGAGAATATCTTTTAGACGCAGAAGTAGATTTAATATTCAAAAAATAAATCTAAATTGATTTAAAAAGCCTTGGCTTATCTTATAGATATTAATATTTTTACAAATTAATAGTCATTCTGACTATCATACTATTAATTTTAAATATCAGTTTGTCAAATAACCCGAGAATGATAAATGTATAAATTATATCAATCATCCCCCCGATATCTATTGTCTTCCTATTGATTTTCTTAATCATGATGCTTTTTTTAAATTTTGTCCTTCATTCAGTGTTTTATAAATTTTTAATTTTATTAAAAGAAAGAGTATTTTTACTTGGCTCTAATTATATATAACTAAAAAGGGTCCAATATCTCTTATTTTTAGATTATCAATTTCAGATAACCCATTTACCCATTGGTCAATTTCACGGATGTTAATTGTTGTGCTGAATAATTTATTTTGGTTTTTATTGTTAATATAAACTAGCCATTTTCTATCATCATACTCACGAACAGTATTAATAATTTTATATAAAAATTCATTGGAAAAAATAAGAATACCCTTTGTCCAAGAAAGTTGATCACTAATATTTACTTCAGTTAACTTTATTTGATATTTATTAAGTAATGCTTGCTGTCCTGTATATAGGGATATCTTATCAGAAGATGATGGAGAAATATCTAATTGCCCATTTGAGACAGTAACTTTAATAGTTTTATCATTTTTAGCTACAGAAAAAGCTGAATCAAGTGCAGTAATTACATTATCACCAGCTTTTACAATAAAAGGAATATTTGATTGTGAAATTTGAATATAAGCTTCACCTTTTTCCATAAGAATCTCTCTATAATTAGAGGATAAATTAACTTTAATACCAGTATTAGTATTTAATGTAATTTTACTACCATCAGAAAGCTGAAAGTTCTGAATTTGACCATAATCGGTTTCAAAATCATATTTAGGCATTAAGAGATAAATTGAAGAAATAAAAACAGCTAAAATGAAAAAAAGTAAAGGAAGTATACGTTTAGGATTTTGATAACTATGGTGCCAAAACAAAAAATGTGGAACTGAGAATGGAGAGGTTGATGAAAATGGCGAAGGTGCTGATCTTTGTAATTCTAAAAATAAATCGGTGGTTAATGAATCGCTACTACCAAGTGTAAGCCAAAGTTTTCTGGCTTGTTGAAAAGCATATTCACGTTGATTTGATTGCTGTCTCCATTTTTTACAAGCTGCAATTTTTTTTGTACTACAATCACCTGAAGTCAGAGCAAGGACCCATTCTAAGGCCTCATCATCAATTTTAGAAAATGAGATAGATTGGACTGAACTTTCAGTAATTTTTTCATTTTTATTATCCTTACGGAAATTAAATCCCATCTTTAATTCTCAAAATTTGAAATCCAAATCTAGATTCTATTCTAACATGAAAACTACCCGTCTCACTCATTAATATTATTGCGGCAGTATATAAGTGCTTTCATAATATATTTTTCTACTGAGCTTTTTGATATGTTTAATTTTTTTGCAATTTCTGCATGTGTATAACCTTCTATTCGACTGAGATAAAGAATTTCTCTATATCTCTCAGGCAGTTGATCTAGTATTGATGTTAACTTTTTCACTTCTTCTTTTAAAATAAACTCATCTTCTACCGGATTGTTTAATTGATAATTTTCAAATAATTCCAGGGAACCTTGCAATAATTGTTGACGTCTTACTTCACCACGTGTGTGATCTTTAGCAGCATTGATAGCTACGCGAATTAAATAATTTCGGGCATCGTCATTTGTCGGAAAAGTATTACTCAGTTTTTTTACTTTTAAGTATAGCTCTTGGGTAATATCCTGTGCAGTTTGAGTGGATTTTGTTTGCTTAAGAACAATGTTAAACAAGAGTGCACGTGTTTCTAGAAATACATCAATTAATAATACATTATTTATGCTGTTAACTCTGGAGTACATTGCTAAATTACCTTGAAAATAGAGGAATATTATTAAATAAGAAAATATTATGCCAATTTCATCTTTATCTTTAATAAAATTAGTCTTTATTTGCTAAAAATTACAAAAGATCGATCACTTCACATTTTAGCAAAATTTTAATTTTTTCTAATTAATTATATTTTCTATCCAATAGAATAAAAGTGATATAATTTAATTGTAATTTGCAAAAATAACAATGCTTACGAACTACTTTTTGATAAAAAACTCAATAGGAACAACAATTTCAATTTTATTATTTTTTATTAATTCGTTAGGCGGAGCAATGAAGGGTGAAGCACGTTGTATTAATGCTTTAACTTCAGTATCTAATGATTGATACCCTTTAGATTCTAATATTTTGTAAGAAATAACTTTTCCTGTTGAATCCATAGTAATTTGCACCATAATAGTATCCTCTTGATTCATACGTAATGCAAAATTGGGATAACGTTTTAGATTTTGCAGCTTAGCCAGAATAAAGCTTTCCCAATGTGTGTTAGTGGAGGAGTGGCTGCTAGATGATCCGCTATTTTGTGCAGCAGCTTTTTCACTTTGGTCCGCTGTTTCTAATGATGCTTCTGTTATAGAGGATGTTTGATTATTTGTTGAAGTCTTTTGTATTTCTTCTTTAACCTGTTCTTCTATATGTGATTCTATTATTTTAGATGTTTTTTGTTTAATAGGTGTTTGTTTTTTTTGTTTTTCTTTAGTTTTAAGTTCAGCAGTTTTATCTACCGATTCTACATTTAGAATCGGTGGTGTAGACGTTTCCTCCTGTATTTGAGAAGTTGGTGGTGATAGCTTTGTATCTTCTTGCTGGGGTATTGATTGAATATGTTTAATACTGGTGGTTGGGAGAGGTGCAATTTCTAGCACAACCGGTGCATTTGGAGGTGTTACTACAATATCTATAGGATGTTGATTCAATAACCATAAAATGATTAAAGTCATTACTGCATAAGTTATAACTGTTGCTAGTGAACTGCTAAGCCAAAACTTAAGTACCAATGGAGGGTGAATACTGTAAGGACTATTGATTTGATTCATTGAGGTTCTCCAACTAATGCAACTTTGCTATATCCTAATTTGCTTAAAGTATTTACTAGTTCCATAAAGGAATTATAAGGAACTGCTTTTGCTGCTCGAATATAAATTCTTTTTTCTTTATCACCTTTAGTTTTTTCTGTAAGTTTTTTAGCTAACAGGTCTTTACTAATGCCGGTATCTCCGATAAAAATCTCTAGTTTTTCATTAATGCTTACAACAATAGGTTCAGCATCTGATTGTGTAACTTGACTATTCGATTTTGGCAAATCTAGTGGTACATTAACTGTTGAAAGAGGTGCAGCAACCATAAACACAATAAGTAGAACTAACATTACATCAATAAATGGAGTGACATTGATTTCACTGATGACTTCATTTTGTTTTATTTTTTTCTTTCGAGATGAAAAAGCCATACTTATTCTCCTGTCAGTTCATTACACAAAATATTTTGCTCTTGTCGTGTATCGACATCTCGATCAAATAAACAATGGATTAAAGTTGAAGCATCCTCTAGAAGTAATCCATAATTAGAAATTTGTTGAACAATATTGTTGTAGAGGATAACAGCTGGAATTGCAGCTACAAGGCCAAGTGCTGTTGCAAATAAAGCTTCTGCGATGCCGGGTGCAACTACAGATAAGTTAGTTAAATTTGTTTCTGCGATTGCAACAAAACTATGCATAATGCCCCATACAGTTCCAAATAAGCCTATAAATGGTGCAACAGAACCTGTTGTCGCGAGAATATTAGAACCTTTACTAAGCCTAGACTTTTCATTCTCAAGAATACGATCAATTTGAAATCCAACACAATCTTTAGCGCTTCTTTCGAAAATAACTTTTTTAGACTTGATGATTTGATACTCATCATAAGCAACTTTTTGAACAAGTTTTATGGCTAGATCCTTTAACTCAAAGTGCTCATCAATGGTTTTTTTCTTTTGGATATATTTTATACTATTGATGAGATTTAATTTATTTATTCGGAGCTCGTAAGTTTTTGCAAGCCAAATGATCCAACTTGCAACTGAAAGTGATATTAAGATAATCATTACAGTTTTCACAACAATGTCAGCTTGTTGAAACAAGTCCAGTGGCGAAAGTGATATAACTTTCGTTATTGGCAGTTCTTGAGCTGCCACAAAAGTACTAATTATTGAAAGAAATACAGTAAATAAAAATTGAGTAAAAATTCTTTTTATTAACGATAAGAAAGATAACATCTCTGGCTCCAGTATCAAAAAAAACGGTACTAATTATTCAAAACGTATTTAAGCCAAAAATACCGCATATTACTTGTTATTGTTTTTAATTGAATTTTAAATATACTTATCAGGAATATAGACAAAATAATAAGTAAAAATTACTAATTCAATAAGTTAATAAGTAAGTAACATTAAAGTATAAGCGGAAAAGTGAGGTAAATTTTTTAATCCATAGTTCTATTAATGAGGTAACTCATAATAATGTTTTTAACCCAGGATAAAATGAATTATGAAGATCGTAGGTCATCCAACAACATTGTATATTGCAATATTTTTTGCGCTAAGTGGGACATATACATCTGTTACATTTGCAGCAGAAAAAATTGAGAATAACAATAGTAGCGAAGCTATATATAACTTTAATATTGCCGCTACATCACTTGAAACAGCTTTAGCACTTTTTACTAAGCAATCAAGTATTCAGTTTATTGCACCCTCAAAACTTACACTAAATAAGAAAAGTTTAGGTTTACAAGGTCGATATACCGCAAAACAAGCATTGTCTTATATATTGCAAGGTACTGGTGTGAAAGCCAAACTTATCAATGAAAGTACATATTCATTAACAGCTAGTGATACTGAACAGCGAGTATTAGATGTTGTTCGAGTTGAAGGTTCTAATTTAGGTGGTATTAATAGTGCAGATCTTAGTTCGCTAACTGGAGCAAACGGTAGTCGTGATTTAACAGCTACAGAAGGGAATAAAAGTTATGCACAAGGAAACGTTACTGTAGGAGGGAATAGGCCAGTTGCAGCACAAAAAGTGACCCAAGCTGTAACAATTGTTGGACAACAAGAACTACAGGATAAAAAAGCAATTAGTTTGGCAGATGCTTTGCAAAGTGCAACAGGAGTTTTTTCCGCAGGACCAAATAATGCGATTAAAAATTCGAAATTTTATACACGTGGCCAACCTATTGATAGTTTTAAAACAGATGGGGTGAGTTCAAATAATATTTCACCAAATAGTTTTGGATCTGAAATGGCTCTATATGATCATGTAGAAGTATTACGTGGCGGTGATGCTTTTACAGGTTCTTCAAATTCTGCAAACCCATCAGCAAGTATTAATCTCGTCAGAAAGAAACCTTTAGAACATCACCAAACCACATTTGAGGCCTCAACAGGAAGTTGGGATCATTATCGGCAAGTGTTAGATACGACTGGACCATTAAATTTGGAAAGAACTTTAAGAGGGAGATTTATTCTTAGCAATGATTTAAATAAAAACTTCTGGAACAATGGTGATGCTAGTAAACAGGTAATAAATGGTCAAGTAGAATATGAAATTTCGCCAAAAACTACTTTAAATATTGGAGTAAGTGGGGCTTATGCTAAATCAAAGCCATGGTCCGCAAGTAGTATTAACACTGATGATAGCTTTGAGTTCTCTAGAGCATTTAGTACTGTATTTAGAGGGAATAAGGAAGAAACTAAATCTGCTGGTATTAATTTTAGTTTAGATCATCAATTTAATAATAAATGGTCAATTAAATTACAGGGGAATAAAGATTGGAATGCTGTTAATAGTAATAATATGACTTCTTATGTAAATCATGTAAACTCATATTCACCTAGAGAGCAATATACTAATAATTATTTTATATATTATCCATATAGGGAAACTTCTTCTGACTCAAATGAAGGGTTGGTTGCTTCTATTCTCGGAAGTATTGATATTGGAGGGCTAAATCAAGGTATTGAATTTGCTTCAATTTATACTGGCAGTAGATCCCGATCTCTTCTTCAAATGTCAAAGAAGCACGATAGGTATAATTTTGATGATTTTAGAAATGTAGATTTTGCATCAATTTCTTCGTTATCAAATCTTTCAACAAAAACTTATAGAGCAGGTCATTTCAAAACTTATTTTGCTTATTTAAAATTGGATTTACAGCCTTATACTGGGTTGCATATTTTAACTGGACCACGCTGGACACGGATGGAACCTGGAGATATTCAAAAAGGTGCGAATAAGACCGAAGATAATATAAATATACCATCTTTGGGTATTCGCTATGATTTAAATAATAATATTTCAATTTATGGGTCATATAATAACTTGTTTCAATATGTAAACGGATTCTTAACTAGAAATTCAAAGCCTTTAGATCCAATAGAAGGAAATAGCCAAGAAGTTGGAATTAAATTTAAAAATAGTGATCAAAATTTGACAGCAACATTAGCCCTTTTCAATTCGAAATATAAAAATTCTGTAAGACCAGAAAAAGAAGATATAGATCTTTTTGACCACACAGGAGTCATTTATTATGAGAATGAACGTACTCAAGAAATTAATAAGGGTATAGACTTTTCTATTGAAGGACAAGTTACACCGTATTGGCAAACCAGTATTGGTTATGCTTATGCCAAGAAAGAAAGTAAAACTTTGCGGGAAAAAGATAAATTGAAGGAAGATGGTATACCATGGCATGTTAAATTTAGTAATCAGTTTAAGTTATCTGGCAATGATATTCTAAACAGAATAATTTTTGGAAGCTCGACAACTTTTGTCTCGAAACGCGATGAACAAAGTTTCAAAGAGCATTTTAATGAAGAAACAGATAAAGTTGAGCGAACTATAGTCAACTCAAAAATTAAATCTTATGCTATTACTGATTTATTTGCACGCTATCAAATTAATGATAATTGGGGTATTCAATTTAACATAAATAATATTTTTGATAAGAAATATTCCTATTCATCATTTCCAATAAACGAGAATAGTAATTTTTATGGTACACCTATTAACTATCTACTTACAGTAGATGCTAAATTTTAAAAATAAATAGTATTTAAAAACATACTATAAGTATTATTTGGTTTTAGTCCAAAAATAATTTTTTAAAAATTTTTGGACTTTAATTATTTAATTTTTAGAATCATATAGGATTATACTTAAACGGCTTTGTTGCATAAACCTACCTCTTAAGGCTTACTCAGCAATATAATTCTCAGATGAATAAGCCTACACCTAAAATTTATCGTACAACAAATTGGTCATCCTACAATCGTGCTTTGATCAATCGTGGTAATTTAACAATTTGGTTTGATCCAAAAACCCAATGGTACGCTCCCCCCAAAGGCAAACATGGTCGA
>WNDP01000042.1 GCA_009912575.1 Acinetobacter bereziniae | reverse complement strand
TGAATATCTAAAAGCAGATTGGCAAGGTTTGGTAGATGTACAACTTGCGACATTAAACTGGGTGGATTGGTTCAATAAAAAGCGTGTACATAGTGCTCTAGGTTATGTATCACCATTTGAATTTGAAGCAATGTACTATGATAAGATGAGCCCGTTAGGTCAGGTGGCCTAACTTAAATAAAAATCTCTCCGAAAAACCCGGTACGGTTCAAAACTATAAATGCTTGATGTAGATCCATATGAGCTGATTATTTCATAAATGTATGTTGGGAGATTTCTACTTCATCAAGCAGCCACTCAACAAATTTTGCAATCAGTGGTGATTGTTGTTGTTCTGCATAGACGAAATAATAGGCACGTGAGCCTTTGAGTTTAATATCAGAGGCGATCACTAAATCACCCGAACGCAGTTCATTTTCGAGCAGTTTCTGAGGAATGAGTGCTACCCCCATATGATGCGTGGCTGCTACAGCAAGCATTGAAAACAATTCATGTCTTTGTCCTTCTAAGGCAAAGGGATGTTCATAGCCATTCACTTCAAACCATTCTTTCCAAATATAAGGGCGTGTGGTTTGTTGTAGTAAAGGTAAAGTTGCTATTTCTTCCGCAGTCAAGCTACGATTTAAATGTCCTGAAGTTGCTTTTAATTCGGGGAAATACTTAAAAATTAAATCAGCTGAACAGACAGGTACCACATCTTCATTCATTAAAAAATGAATTTTTGCACCGGGCCAATTTTCGATTTGGGCAGGTGTTCCTGTATAAATGGCAGCATCAAAAATATGTTCACTGAATAAAAAGGGTTTAGTGCTGGTTTCAAGGTGAATGGTGATTTCTGGATAGACTGCATTGAACTTATATAGTCGGGGTAACAACCAACGTGTAGCAAATGTTGGAACCACACCGAGCTTTAATGTACCGCCTAGACCTTTATGACTGATTAAATCAAGCGTGCTTTGTTCAATACCCAATAAATGAGATTTTATATTTTTATAATAATGTTCACCTGCTTGGGTCAGTTCAACACCATGTCGAGTTCGATTGAATAAATGTAGCCCCAAAAAATCTTCTAATTGCTGGACTTGACGAGAGATTGCGCTTTGTGTGAGATGCAATTCTTGTGCAGCAAAGGTATAACTCAAATGTTTCGCAGCAGCTTCAAAACAAATTAAAGATTGTAATGAGGGAATCATTCTACGCATATTCTTTCCTTGAATAGCTTGGTCTATTGATGAAGTCATATTTAAAATCAGCAGATATCGTTTTATCAAAAAAAGATCAATACTTTTCAGTAATTTTTTATGCTTTTCATAAGTCTATAAAAATACAGTAAGATGATCGGTTATTGAGTTTTATCTACAAAAAATATGAACTAGCACTGAATTCATAAAAACATAAGATATGCATAAATGGAATATCTGAGTGAGAATTTATCGTTTGAAAGAATGATTTTTCACACATAACATCAAGGGCAAGAACACAAAATACATCAAGCAGAGGATGCGATGAATCAAATGGTCAATTCAGCAAAAAAAACACGTGTACAGTTTAATTGGCAAGATCCCTTTTTATTGGAACAGCAACTCACTGAAGAAGAACGTATGATTCGTGATGCTGCTCATGCCTATTCACAAGATAAATTGATGCCTAGAGTGCTTGAACAGTTCCGCCATGAACAGACAGATATTTCAATTTTTCGTGAAATGGGGGAATTGAGATTATTAGGACCTACAATTCCTGAGCAATATGGCGGTGCAGGGCTTAATTATGTCAGTTATGGTTTGATTGCCCGTGAAATCGAGCGTGTGGATTCAGGCTATCGTTCAATGGCGAGTGTACAAAGTTCATTGGTGATGGTGCCTATTAATGAATTCGGCTCAGAACAACAGAAGCAGAAATATTTACCAAAACTGGCATCTGGTGAGTTCATTGGTTGTTTTGGTTTAACCGAACCTGATCATGGTTCTGACCCTGGAAGTATGATTACACGGGCAAAAAAAGTCGCAGGGGGTTATCGTCTGACGGGTGCCAAAATGTGGATTACCAATAGTCCAATCGCTGATGTATTTGTTGTCTGGGCAAAGGAAGTTTCCGCTGAAGGTCATGTGGGAGAGATTCGAGGCTTTATTTTAGAAAAGGGTTGGGAAGGACTTTCAGCACCTGCAATTCATGGCAAGGTGGGTTTACGTGCCTCGATTACTGGTGAAATTGTCATGGACAATGTTTTTGTTCCTGAAGAAAATGCATTTCCTGAAATTCGTGGTTTAAGAGGTCCTTTTACTTGCTTAAACAGCGCTCGTTATGGAATAGCTTGGGGTGCAATGGGAGCTGCTGAATTCTGTTGGCATACTGCTCATCAATATACTATGGATCGCAAACAGTTTGGTCGTCCTTTAGCTGCAAACCAATTGGTGCAAAAGAAGTTGGCAGATATGCAGACCGAAATCGCACTAGGTTTACAAATTGCTTTGCGCTTTGGACGTATGAAAGATGAGGGAATTGCTTCGGTGGAAGGAACTTCTTTAATTAAACGTAATAACTGTGGTAAAGCCTTAGACATTACTCGTGTCGCTCGAGACATGATGGGTGGAAATGGTATTAGTGATGAATTTGGAGTTGCCCGTCATCTGGTCAATCTTGAAGTGGTCAATACCTATGAAGGTACACATGATGTCCACGCTTTGATCCTTGGGCGCGCACAAACAGGTATCGCTGCTTTTTCTAATTAATTCATAAGTTTTAAAACAGGGATGTTGAATCAACATCCCTTGTGGAGTCTTTTACCTAAAATTTAGTCACAATTCAGGTAGAAATATTAACGATAGAAGGATTCATCGTAAAAATATCTCATTATCTTTAGACCCTCTAACTTCACTCCTAGACGGTATTGAATAAAAACAATAAAGAAATCAGTAGAGAAAAGATGAAAGATAAGCGATGACTCATTTGGGAAAATGAGGTAAAGGAAAAATGAACAATGAGGTTCAATCTGTTGCGATTACAGCAAAAGGCACATTGCCATCAAATATTGGGACTTATGAAAAAATAGGACCAAACACGTGGAAGTGGGCATTGTTATTTGCATATTTTGCCATGGTGGTTGATGGCATCGATATTATGTTGTTGTCCTATAGTCTAACCAGCTTAAAAGGTGAGTTTGCATTATCCACTTTTCAAGCAGGTGCTTTAGGGAGTGCATCATTAGCAGGGATGGGGATTGGCGGAATCTTGGGAGGTTGGTCGTGTGATAAGTTTGGTCGGGTACGTACCATTGCAAATTCTGTGACCTTCTTTTCCGTAGCAACATGTCTATTAGGTTTTACGCAAAGCTTTGAGCAATTTATGGCACTGCGTTTTATTGGCGCATTAGGAATCGGTGCATTGTATATGGCATGTAATACCCTAATGGCTGAGTATGTCCCTACAACTTATCGCACAACTGTATTAGGTACATTACAGACTGGACAAACAGTAGGCTACATTGTCGCAACACTTTTAGCGGGTGCGATTATTCCAGAACATGGTTGGCGTGTATTATTTTTCATTACAGTCATTCCTGCATTTATCAATATTTTCTTACAACGATTTGTTCCAGAACCAAAATCTTGGCAGTTGACTAAAATTGAACAGCTTCAAGTTAAAAAGAATCCAGAAGTTATGGTTCAAGAAAAGCCAAAAAGTGGCAGCATCTACAAGCAGATTTTTGCCAACTTTAAGCATCGTAAAATGTTTTTACTCTGGATGACGACGGCATTCTTCTTACAATTTGGTTATTACGGTATTAATAACTGGATGCCAAGCTATCTTGAAACTGAAGTGCATATGAATTTTAAAAACTTAACCAGTTATATGGTGGGTTCATATACAGCGATGATTCTAGGTAAAATATTGGCAGGTTATCTCGCGGACAAATTCAATCGTCGTGCGGTATTTGTGTTTGGTACGCTTGCCAGTGCAATTTTCCTCCCAATCATTATTTTCTTCAATACGCCTGACAATATTTTGTATTTATTGGTCACGTTTGGCTTTCTTTATGGGATTCCTTATGGTGTGAATGCAACCTATATGGCGGAATCATTCTCTACAGATGTCCGTGGTACTGCAATCGGTGGTGCATATAACATTGGACGTGTTGGTGCTGCAATTGCACCTGCAACCATCGGATTTTTAGCCTCTGGTGGAACTTTTATGACTGCTTTTATTGTTATGGGGGCTGCGTATTTTGTGGCAGGCGTACTTCCGGGATTATTTATTAAAGACCGTCAATATGATCCACAACAACAATAGTTATTGATCTAGAGATATTAAGCGGCTTATGACATATCGTAAATATAACGAATTGTTTGTAAGTCCTATTCAATCATGAGTTTGTGGGAGCGTTAACCGTTTCTTGAATAGAGGTAAAGCAAATGAGTGCATTAACAGGAATTCGAGTTTTAGATCTCAGTAGAGTGCTTGCTGGTCCGTGGTGTGGGCAGGTTTTGGCAGACTTAGGTGCAGAAGTCATTAAAATCGAACGACCGAAAGTGGGGGATGATACCCGTATGTGGGGACCACCTTGGATGCTTGATCAACATGGTCAAGCTACTCGGGAGTCAGGTTATTACCAATCTGCAAATCGGAACAAATCTTCTGTTGCCATTGATATTGCAACTATAGATGGTCAAAAACTGGTACAACATATTGCTCAAACCGCAGATGTGGTCATCGAAAATTTTAAAGCAGGGTCATTAAAAAAATATAGTTTGGATTATGCAACTTTAAGCCAAATCAACCCTAAATTGATTTATTGCTCAATTACTGGCTTTGGTCAAGATGGGCCCCGTGCTGAAGAGCCGGGCTATGATTTCATCATTCAAGGCATGTCAGGATTGATGAGTATCACAGGAGAGCAAGAGGGAGAGTTGGGCGCAAGTTCACAAAAAGTCGGTGTGGCAGTTGTGGATATTCAAACAGGTTTATACGCAACCATTGCGATTCAAGCTGCGATTATTGCTCGCCAGCAGACAGGAGTAGGACAGTACATTGATTTATCACTACTCGATGTACAAGTTGCTGGTTTAGCAAATCAAGGAATGAATTATTTAAGTTCAGGTACTGCACCCAAACGGATGGGCAATAGTCATCCCAATATTGTACCTTACCAAACTTTTAAAGCACGAGATAAAGAATTCATTATTGCCTGTGGAAATGACAAGCAATTTAAAGATCTGTGTAATGCGATAGGCAAGCCAGAATTGCTGGACAATTCAAATTATCATCGTAATCAAGATCGAGTGAAATATCAGCATGAATTAATTTCGTTATTGTCTGAATACTTCTTGTCTAAGGATGCAAAGGATTGGGTAGATGCGATCCATGCAGTTAAAGTGCCTGTGGGGCTGATTAATTCAGTGGCAGATGCTTTGAAAGAACCACAGATCCAATCTCGTAACATGGTTGTTAATATTCCGCATACTGAGAATATTGACTTTAAAATGATTGGTTCACCAATCAAAATGTCAGGAACACCGATTCAATATCGCAATGCTCCTCCACGTTTGGGAGAACATACGAAAGATATTTTAGGACAACTCTATACGATTGATGAATTACAAGCGTTTAAACAACAAGGCATCATTGATGGAATCGGTCTTTGAAGCAATATCCTGAGAACATCGCCAACTTTTGATATAAAAGAACAGTATTTATATTTAAGCTATAGAAATCAGCCTTTCTTTAAAGAGAAAGGCTGATGAGCATATTGCAAAGTACACTCGCTCGTTAAGCGCAGGTTTATGCTGTGGTTGGAATAATGCGTTGCTTCATTAACAATTGCTGTGCAATATGTGCTTCTTCACCAGATTTCGGACTTATTGCATGCCATTGATCATTTGCATCTAATTCCCATGCACGAACATTGTCTTTTAGATAACTCAATAAACCATAGGCAATGATCTGCTTTTTAAGTTTTTTATCTTCAATGGGAAAACAAGTTTCAACACGTGAAAACAAATTTCTACCCATCCAGTCTGCACTGGCACAATATAAGTCATCATGACCATCATTATGGAAATAATAAACACGGGTGTGTTCTAAGTAACGTCCAACAATAGACCGAACACGAATGTTTTCCGAAAGGCCTTTAATTTGTGGTCTTAAACAACAGATTGAACGAATAATCAAATCTATCTTAACACCAGCTTGAGAGGCTATATACAATGCAGAAATCAGCTTAGGTTCCGTCAAAGCATTTACTTTAATGATAATTCTGGCTTTTTTGCCTGCTTTGGCATGTGCTGTCTCTTGCTCAATCAAATGCAAAAGTTGTGAATGTAGGGTAAACGGCGCATGGAATAGTTTTTTGAGTTTTAGCAGCTTTCCCATACCTGTCAGTTCTTGAAAGATTTTATGCACGTCCTCACAGATCTCTTCATTTGTCGTCAGTAAACCGTAATCGGTGTACATACGTGCATTTCCTGCATGGTAGTTTCCAGTGCCAAGATGAACATAACGTTTTAATTTTCCTGCTTCACGCCGTACCACTAAAATCATTTTGGCATGCGTTTTGTAGCCAACAATTCCATATACAACAACTGCACCAGCTTCTTGCAAAATATTAGCAACGGTAATATTTGATTCTTCATCAAATCGTGCACGTAGCTCAATAATTGCAGTGACCTCTTTACCATTGCGTGCTGCTTCAGCAAGCACTTGAACAATCTCTGAGCCGGGCCCACTTCGGTACAACGTTTGTTTGATCGCAAGTACGTTTGGATCTTGTGCTGCTTCACGAAGCAGATTGATCACAGGTTTGAATGAATCAAATGGATGGTGCAAAAGTAGATCTTGTTTGGTCAATACTTCGAAGATCTTATTCGAGTTTCGAAGTACCTTAGGGATAACTGCTTGATAAGGTTTAAAGCGCAATTCAGGAATATCAAAATCGGTAATCAGTCGGGTTAAATTAACTGGACCATTCACTTGGTAAAGATGTTTTGGATCAAGATCAAACTGTTCTAAAAGATAATGATTGATTGAGTTTGGACAATTGTCTGCAATCTCCAATCGCACCGCACGACCAAAACGACGTGAAGATAATTCATCTTTTAATGCAACAGCTAAGTCATCTACATCTTCTGCGAGTGTCAAGTCAGCATTTCGTGTCACCCGAAATTGGTAACAACCTGTTGCAGTCATACCTGGGAATAGGTCACTGATATGTTGTTGGATAATCGCTGACAATAAAATGTAATGTTCTTCACCACCCGTTAGTTCATCGGGAAGTCGAACCACACGTGGCAGTGAGCGTGGTGCAGGGACAATAGCCAACTCAATTTGTCGACCAAAAGCGTCTTTTCCTTCTAAGGTAACAATAAAATTTAAACTTTTATTGACCAATCGAGGAAATGGGTGTGCCGGATCTAGGCTGATCGGGGTAACAACAGGTTGAACTTGCTTGAAGAAGTAATGCTTAATCCAATCCAAATGTTTTTCTAAAATATTGTTATATTGAATAAATTTAACGCCGTAGTTTTCAAGCTCAGGTAAAAGTATATGGTTTAGGGTGTCGTATTGTTCTTGAATCGCAAGGTGGGCACTTTCTGAGATTTGCTCAATAATGACTTCGTTGGGAATACCATCAGGTGCTGTAGTAATTGTTTTGAAGTCAATTTGCTTCATTAATCCTGCAACTCGAATTTCAAAAAATTCATCCAAATTACGTGAAAAAATAATTAAGAAATTTAAACGTTCAAGTAAGGGATGATTTTCATCTTTAGCTTGTGCCAATACACGTTTATGAAATTCTAGCAATGAAATTTCACGATTGATGTAACTACTCGAACTATGTTGAAATTCAGATGAAGTTGAATTTTTTGAAACGGACATGATCTGCGTCATTTGAAACTGTCTTAACGACCTTGATGGGCATAGTAAGTATTCTACATGACAAAATTGTTACAACCACCTAAAATATTGAAAATATTTCGATTTTAAAATTTTTAGAAACGATTTATTTTTAAGCAAGTTGTAACAAATGTTCAATGCTGTACTGAGAACATAAAAATCTACCAAGGTGTTAAATAATAAAAATGTTATTTTTAAAACTTACATTGGTCATTCTTAAGTTTAAGCTCATATACTTTTTGTGCTGAACTTAGTTTCATTTTCACGTAATAGGGATTGTGCCTTTGAAATTCATTTTCAAAGATTAGATGACAATTTTCCCGCATACCTTGCATGAGAAATTGCTGAGTTTTTTCTTTAGCCATGCTGTCGGAAAATTGTTTGAAATTTTCCGATGTAATGAGTCCTTGTAAATCAATGTGATCATGATACAAACGTATTTTTTCGATCACAGTATTTTGGTCAATTTGAACGGGTAGTACACGTGAATCTTCATCACTTAAGGCATTTAAAACATCATCTAATTTTTTTGAATCCTTAATTTTGTAATTTTGTTCAATAAGCTGGTTTTGAATTAAATAATCATCCAATTCAGTTGCATAACTCTGGGTGGATAAGCTCAGTAATAGGGTCGTTATTGATGAAGATATTATTTTGAAATTCATTTGAATAATACACTTATAAAGAATATGGATTGATTATACTCAATCAAATAATATGTACCAGCATTGCAGTTTATTTTTATCAAAAAGCTTACATCACTCACCTATATTAAGGCGTTGGAAAAAAATGCAGAACTCGATTTGCTTCTTTTTCAAAATGTTTTAAAGCCTCTTGATTCGGTGGTTGTATATTGCAAAAACCAATATTTGAATTGTTTTCTATATTGCATGTATTCCGCCATCCTCCATATTGAAATGGTTGGGCACTTGAAGATTTATGTACTTGATAATCATATACTTCACTATACTCATTCCAAATCGCCGTGGTATAGCGAGTTTCACATGTCTCCATGTCAGCGAGAGTTGTACTGTAATAGCTGAGCTGTCCATCAATAAAAAATAACGTGTATTTGTAATCCCCAAAAGTACTTTTACATTTGGGATTCTTTTTTTGCTTGGCGCTTATGTCTACAGCAGTAAATTGATGACCATCTAGCTGGGCATCAAAGCGCTTTGCTGAGTAGATTTTTTCCAAATTCGCAATTTCCGCTGGATAAGGTGATTTTATATCACTCGAAATATAGTTTGGAATTGCTCTAATATTTTGGTTGGTAAAATACCCTAAATATGGATGTGTTTTAAAAAACTGGTAGGGAGGCGTCTGATTTGGATCTATCGCGTCTGCAACAGTATCAAGAGTTGAAAATCCAGATTGACTAAAACGGAGCGTTCCCTTTAAACCTTCAAAGCCATTACCTATAGAGACTGGTTGAATCAACCGATGCTGCTCAGATTCGCTTGCACGAATAACAAGTCCATTAGATGAACTTATATTATGTTTAAATGGAATTATCACAGTAAAGCTTTCTAATTTATATAAAGTACCAGTAGAAAGTGGAACCTGAAAAGTCAGCGTATTTGTTGCTAAGTTTTTGACTGCATTAATTTGAATTTGCTTGGATTTCTTTTTAAAACAGGGAAAGCTTAAAAAACCACATTTTTTTATGCTACCTGTGACACCCACAATACTATGTCGAGGCAGATAAAATGCTTCACCTACAATTGGACTATTAAATAAGCTGTTTTTTTGTTCTTGATTCATTGTGCCGTAACTTTCATACAGATCAAGTGTAATGGTCAAGTTCTTAGCATTTAAAGTAAAAGCGACACTGACTAACAAACTACACAATATTAATTTTTTCATGGCGATATTGTTATCCTTATGATCATATAGTTTACATCTATTGTATTGGAAAAAATAAAATCTAGTTAATTTCTTTTCAATCAAGCATTTTAAAGTGTATTCAAGCGATTTAGTGAATAATAAAATTTGAAGCTTATTGATTAGCATCAATAGATAAAAAAATAAGCACCATCATTGGTGCGTATTTTGATCAATATGATTGAAAGACAACGCTAAAATTAGTCTTTTTTTAAGTTTTCATTGATCAAGAATTCAACCAATGCTTTTTGTGCATGTAAGCGGTTTTCTGCTTCATCCCACACCACCGCATTTTTATGATCCAGCATATTTTCAGAAACTTCTTCACCACGATGTGCAGGTAAACAGTGCATAAATAAGCAATCAGGATGTGCTAAATCCATCAATTTTTCATTGACCTGATAAGCAGCGAAGGCTTTCTCACGGATTTTTTGTTCTTCCTCTTGTCCCATACTTGCCCAAACATCGGTGACAATCAAATCTGCATTCACAGCAGCATCTTCAGCAGATTCAAATAGTTCAACACAATGGGCAAACTCTGAAAGAAACTCTGGTTTTGGTTCATAGCCTTTTGGTGAAGCAATTTTTAATTTAAAACCCCACATATGTGCAGCTTCAATATATGAGTTACACATATTATTACCATCACCAATCCAAGCCACCGTTTTACCTTCAATTGAGCCACGGTGTTCGACAAAGGTTTGTACATCAGCCAATAACTGGCATGGGTGATGGTCGTCAGTTAGCGCATTGATCACAGGTACAGAAGAATATTCAGCAAAACGTTCAACAATGTCGTGACCAAAAGTACGAATCATTACGATATCAAGCATGCTTGAAATAACACGTGCAGAATCTTCAATTGGTTCGCCACGACCCAATTGCGTATCACGAGATGAAAGGAAAATTGCACTGCCGCCAAATTGGCTCATACCTGCTTCGAAAGAGACACGAGTACGGGTGCTCGACTTTTCAAAAATCATCCCCATGACTTTTCCAACAAAAGGTTGGAACACTTCGTTGTTGTGCTGTTTTCGCTTTAACTCTAAAGCACGTTCAATGATGCGATTCAGTTCAGCAGTGGATAAGTCACGTAAAGTAAGAAAATGTCGTAGAGCCATGGTTACTCCACAATAATTGTCTAGTCAAAGCCAATAGCGAATTGACCAACAATTCATTGTTGGTTGATGAAAATAAAAAGGAGAATCATCTAATATACTATATGAATATGAAAACGCAAAAAAATTAGACCTTTTGATGCCCTTGAAGGAAGCGATCTACGCAATAACTTATGCAATCGAGTATTTCTTGATCAGTATCTTTGATTTCGATCCCCATTAAGATTCGCCATTCTAAATTTCTTAAGATACCAAAATAGAATTGTGCTGAATAAAGTGGATTTTCACAGACCAATTTTTGATTTTCTGCATAACGTTCTAATGCGCTTGCAATTGAAAGTTGGACTTGTTTAGGTCCTTTTTCATGAATATAGAGTGCCAACTGCGGGTCTTTTTGTGAACGCTCAAAGATCAGACGTATAAACGCAATGTTATCGGGCATAATCATATGCTTATAAAAGGTGATCAGCGTATTGATCAGATATGCACGTAGATCATTGCATGTAGGGTTAAAAGGGCGACAGATATCTTTAAAAAAAAGATCACGACGATAGTCACAAATTGCAGTAAATAAGCCTTCTTTATTGCCGAAATACTTATAAATTGACGCTTTCGAACCACCTGCATGATTCACAATATCATCTAAAGATACCGCATCATAACCATGTTCGAGAAAAAGTTGATTCGCACTAATCAATAATGCCAGACGACGTTCATGACCACGTTTTGTTTGTGGGAAATCACATCCACAGGCTGCGATATGTGCTAAATCTTGGTTCATAAATTGCGGATAAAAAATACGTTGTAAGTATTATAGCAAAAATGTCAATAAATTTCTTTGTGATAATGAATATGTCCTGAATGATCAAAAAAATACATAATTTTAAAAAAATGAATCAAAATATTCATTTTTCTTTGACTAAAGTTTTAGAGTAATATATCTAAATGGTCATATGCGATTTACAAATTATGGCTATACTCAAAACTCAATAAACAAGTGACCACTGTGGAAGGGAATATGACACAACAAACGTCTGCAGGCTTAAGATTTAGACAAGCGCTAGAAGTGGAAAAACCATTACAAATCATTGGTACAGTCAATGCCTATGCCGCGATGATGGCAAAGCAAGTGGGATATAAAGCAATCTACGTTTCAGGTGCTGGTGTAGCCAATTACTCTTATGGTTTACCTGACTTAGGTATGACGAGCTTAGATGATGTATTGGAAGATGTGCGTCGTATTACTGAACGTGTAGATACACCATTATTGGTCGATATTGATACAGGTTGGGGTGGTGCTTTCAATATTACACGTACAATAAAACAAATGATTAGTGCTGGTGCAGCTGCTGTTCATATTGAAGATCAAGTGGCGCAAAAGCGTTGTGGACATCGTCCAAATAAAGAAATTGTTTCTCAACAAGAAATGGTTGACCGAATTAAAGCTGCCGTAGATGCTAAAACTGACGCCAACTTTGTCGTAATGGCACGTACAGATGCTTTACAAAAAGAAGGTCTACAGGCCGTTATTGACCGTGCATGTGCATGTGTTGAAGCTGGTGCTGATGCAATTTTTGCTGAAGCCATGACAGACATTACCATGTATAAAACAGTATGTGATGCTGTAGGTGTACCTGTGCTTGCCAATATTACCGAATTTGGTGATACGCCGTATTACACCACTGAAGAGTTAGGTGAGCAGGGCATTAGCATGGTGTTATATCCATTATCTGCAACACGTGCAATGCAAAAAGCGGCTCTCGAAGTTTTTCGATCTATTCGTGAAAATGGTACTCAAGTCAATGTTTTGGATACCATGCAACAGCGTAAAGAACTTTACGAATTCCTTGATTATCACACTTTTGAAAATACCCTACACAAACTGTTCACGCAGGAGAAATAATAAAATGGCTGAAGGAAAAGTACTCACAGGCGCAGGATTGCGCGGTCAGGTTGCAGGTAAAACCGCACTTTCTACAGTAGGTAAAAGTGGCGCAGGTTTAACCTATCGTGGTTATGACGTGCAAGATCTTGCAGAAAACTGCCAATTTGAAGAAGTTGCTTATCTGATTTTCTTTGGTGAATTACCGACAGCAGAACAGTTGGCTGCATACAAAGCAAAATTAAAATCTTTGCGTCAATTACCACAAGCGTTAAAAGAAGTCTTGGAGCGTATTCCTGCTGATTCACACCCAATGGATGTGATGCGTACAGGTGTTTCAATGTTAGGCAATCTTGAAACAGAAAAATCATTTGAACAACAGCAAGATGTTGCAGATCGTATTCTTGCAACTTTGCCTGCAATTATCTGTTATTGGTATCGTTTTAGCCATGATGGTGTACGTATTGAAGAAAATACCGATGATGATTCAATTGGTGCACAATTCCTGCATTTACTTCGTGGTGAAAAACCAAATGAATTGCATGAACAAGTGATGAATGTTTCTTTAATTCTTTACGCTGAGCATGAATTTAATGCATCTACATTCACTGCGCGTGTTTGTGCATCTACCTTGTCTGATATGCACTCATGTATCACAGGTGCAATTGGCTCACTGCGTGGACCATTGCATGGCGGTGCAAATGAAGCAGCTATGGAAATGATCGAAAACTGGACATCACCTGAGCAAGCTGAACGTGAAATGATGGGCAAGCTTGAGCGTAAAGAAAAAATCATGGGCTTTGGTCATGCGATCTATAAAGACAATGATCCTCGTAACGGTATTATCAAAATTTGGTCTGAGCGTTTAGCAAAAGATGTTGGTGATACGGTGCTTTATCCAGTATCTGTTCGCTGTGAAGAAGTCATGTGGCGTGAGAAAAAGTTATTTTGTAATGCCGACTTCTTCCACGCATCTGCATATCACTTTATGGACATCGCGACTAAATTGTTCACTCCAATTTTTGTGATGTCCCGTGTAACAGGTTGGGCTGCACATGTGATGGAACAACGTGCAGACAATCGTATTATTCGTCCAAGTGCGGATTATACAGGACCAGAACTACGTAAAGTGATACCAATTACAGAGCGTTCAGCTGCTTAGTTATTTTTAAAAATAATGACAAAAACTAAAGCCTCCTCGGAGGCTTTAGTTATTTAGGAAGTTGATCATTGGGGAAAAGAATCACAACTTCTTCACGTGTATATCCCTCATCAAATGGTAAGCTGAGAGATTCAAAAGTAATCAGAGCACCTTTGTTTTTTGGTAATTCAAATGCTTGTTTAAGTTTAATGTTCGGACTGTAACTGGTTAAGTTCATTGCTTTACTTTGATTTTGAGTATTCTGCACTGTGAAAACTGAACTATATACGCTACTCAATGGTGTCGAATCTTGAGACGCTGATGCGTTTTGTCCGAGTAGATTTAACTTAAAATCATCTACATCCAAGGTTTTAAGTGGTTTAAGTTGTGTTTGAATCTTGGCAAGTGTTTGATTAAATATGGCTTGATCTTTAATCGCCGTGAATCTTTCGTCATATTTGGGTAAATCGTAATGTTTTTCGTTCAGTGAATAACGGTAAACTTTAGGCACTGAATAGCTTGTTGAATTTTCAGCAACAAGAAGATTTTTTGTCTTTGAATCATAACCGAGAACTTGCACAGTAATATTGCCGTAATCATTGGCTAAAGCAGCAGAACTGAACACCAATAAAATGCTCGATGTGATTATTTTTAACATTTTTGCCTCATCATTTTGCAGGTAATAATAAAACTGGATCTTCAATATCATAACCTGTTTCCTCAGGGATACCGAAATATTTGACAATGGCTAACATCTTGTTGTGATTTGGCACAACATAATTCTGACTAATTTTTATTGTTTTAGCATAGTGAACAGCCTGTTGATTGTTGCTTTTTAAAACAGGGGTGTTAACGCTGTATATGCTTTTGTATTCAGGAATCTTTTGTGATGGATCATGCCAAGCAGAAATGTTATGAGTTTGACTTTTTATTATCTAAATCTTTGCTGTATTGGCATTACTAATCACCATTGGGATTAATCTCTTTTTTATTTTAGCGAGATCTTTTTCAAATTGGACACCATCTTGATCATAATCAATCTGATGGGTTTTAGGGTTAATATATAATGATCGCACTTCGATTAATTTGTCAGGTTTTTTGTCATTAAGCTGATAATAATATAATTGGGGTAAGCGCCCACGTTCATCTTCATAGTGTCGTAACAGGTAAAGTTTTTGCGGTTTTGCTTCATAGCCAAGGACTTCTATAGATTGTCCACCACCGACAGTTGCATAACAATGTAATGACGTTGTAAGGATAGTGCTGAGCGCTAAATATTTTTTGAACTGCATTGGCTGATATTCTTGTGATAGTTTTAAGTTATTTTGCATAAATCTGTTTTAAAAAAAATAGTGTTTAAGTAAATGACCAGTTATATACAACTTTTATGCATGGTTAATAGTTTCGTTAAGAGAGACAATTTAAATTTTTATAAAGTACCACAATGAACATTATTTAAACTAAAACTAGTATAAATATTCTCCAGAAAATATTTAATTTTTTAAATTGACCACTCCTCAGGTTATAATCCTGTCCCAAATCTCATTCATTAATGATATTGGATTTATCAATATCTTAAAGAAGCTTAAAAGAAATAAAGAAATGATACATATAGAAAATCTTGCTGAAGAAAGTGGACAAATTAGTTTTATAGAGTATACCGCGACTGGGATATTTATCTTAAAAATTAAAAAAAGAAAATATCGTGGCAAAAAAATTCAATCAGCAATTTTTGAAATGGACGACGATGTTCAGGTGATTTTTAACGAATTTAACAAGGATGTTTATGCGGTATTCAATAAAACCAAAAAAATTCTCTATTTGCATGATGGGATTGGATCAGTTGAGCATTTTGATGCTGTATTGAAACTGCGTAAATCATTGAGTTTTAGCTTGGCGGTCTTTCTGTTTGCTATCGTTGTCTATCCTTTTTATCAATATTTTATGGATGGAACCATATACTATTTCGACACCATCATACATTTGCTATTACTGATCTTGGTTAGTTTTATTGCCTATTTGTTTTTGAATGTCTCAAATTAAATCAAAAAAAATCCACTAACATTGAAGCTTTATTTGAGGAACTGAATTTACCTTTATTGGCTAAAAGAATGTTAGAGAGTTTAAAACTCACAAATTCATATTTTTATGAGTTTGATCAGTTGTATGATTTAAGTTCGTTTTATCAAGTGAATTATAATTTTATTGATGATGAATTAAAAAATCAATTGCGTGAACAAAACCAAAAATTGCGCCAATTTGGCTTAACTCAATATGAACTTACTAAATTTAAAGTGGAACCCATTTTTGGAAGATTAGATCAATATGTGATCGAAAAGAGGGAATCAACAACAGCAAATCCTGATGCTTTAACTGAAGTAAAATTTAACTCACAAGGGACAAATTTCTATAGTTATTTAGATGATTTCCACTTTGTTCAAGGTACTGAGATAGAGATGATCATTTCTCAACGCACGGATTCAACAGGACAATATGCTTGGTTGATTTATGACCATTATGATTATTTGACGATAGATGAAGAATTGTTACAGGCACTGCAAAGACCACAATTCCCACTACGTGACCACGAAAAATATATGGAGAGCTTAAGATTAATCTTAGGCTTTATTGTTTTAACAAGCTTTATAATATTTGATGTGTTTGCAGCACTTACTGCATTTGCGATAAGTATAGCTGTCTATTATTATTTTCAACTTTGTTATGCTATTTTCTTAAAATTTTCATTCAGCAAAGACATTTATGGTTATTTGCTACATCAAACTCTCCAAGTATTTCAAACGGTAAATCTTAAACAATTGAAGCAGGGCAATTTTAAACCTGTTCGTCTAACTACAATTGCACGACCAAGTCGTACAGGATTTAAGCGCGAAAAAAGGAGATCATGATGATCTCCTTAATCAGATGGTTAGTTTTAGTTGTTTAAAAGCGTTCAGCGCTTGCTAAATTCCACATTCTAAAATAAAAATTCTCTTCATCTTTATCCTCACAACACAATAACTCACCATCTTTCATCCAAAAGTGCAATTGAGCATAATTCTTGATTTCACGGTCATTGATTCGTTGAGCAAGATGATGTGCTTTGATTTCTGCTGGATGTTGTAATCCTGCTGCTGCAATCATTTCAGCCAGTGCTTTTAAAGTATTTTTCTGAAAGCTAAATACACGGTCTGCTTTAGATGGAACATCAAGCGCTTTTTGGCGCTCTTTGTTTTGTGTTGCGACACCTACTGGGCATTGGTTGGTATGGCAGCTTTGAGCTTGGATACAGCCAACAGCAAACATAAAGCCTCGAGCAGAATTAACCCAATCTGCACCCATTGCCATCGTACTTGCAATATCAAAGGCGCTGATAATTTTGCCACTTGCCCCGATTTTAACTTGTGAACGTAAACCTGCTCCGACGAGGGTATTGTGAACAAACAGTAAACCTTCACGCAGAGGTGTTCCCATATGATCAATTAACTCAATTGGAGCTGCGCCCGTACCACCTTCTGAACCGTCAACGACAATAAAGTCAGGTACGATTTTTGTTTGTAACATGGCTTTGACAATACTCATAAATTGCCAAGGTTGACCAATACACAGTTTAAAACCGACAGGCTTTCCATTCGATAGTTCACGTAATTGTTGAATAAAAAACATCATTTCAATCGGTGTACTAAAAGCTGAATGAGATGCAGGGGAAATACAATCTACATCCATTGAAACACCACGTATTTCAGCAATTTCCTTGGTAATTTTATCTTTTGGAAGGATTCCACCATGACCCGGTTTTGCGCCTTGTGAAAGTTTAATTTCAATCATTTTGATTTGGGGCAAAGCAGCTTGTTGCTTAAATTTTTCAGGATCAAATTTACCATCAAGAGTACGGCAACCGAAGTAACCACTGGCAATTTCCCAAACAATATCACCACCTGGTTTAAGGTGATAAGGGCTTAAACTTCCTTCACCAGTATCATGATAAAAGTTACCTTTTTTTGCACCTGTATTCAAAGCCAAAATGGCATTTGCACTTAAACTACCGAAGCTGATTGCAGAGATATTCATTATAGATGCACTGTAGGGTTGCGTACATTGATCATTACCAATACTGATTCGAAAAGTATTAAAGTCGGCTGGAGTTTTTGGCGTCATAGAGTGGGTTAAAAAGCGATAATCTTCTTGATATACATCGATAATTGAACCAAAGGGTTTATCTGCATTTTCATTTTTCGCACGTTGATAAACAAGACTTCGTTGTGCTCTTGAAAAAGGCAGGGCATCATTATCAGATTCGATAAAGTATTGGCGGATTTCTGGGCGTATGTCTTCAAAGAAAAAGCGAAAATGTCCCATCAAAGGGTAATTTCTTAGAATAGAATGTTGTGTTTGAATAATATCTGTAAAACCTATTGCAGCAAGGATCGAGAAAACAACCCATGCTAAATTCAGAACGGTGTCTGAAAAGAAATAATAGATATAATGACCTTCATTAAAAAAAATAATCCAAGTTAAAAATAACGAGAGAAAAATACAAATAAACCAAACGGAATAACGGGAGAAAAATGTATTTAAAAGTTGATGTCGAATTGCTTGCGCAGGGCTTGCCATGTTGGAAATATCTCTTTCATTATCTGGTGTTAAGTTGCCTAAATTTACAAAAGAGCTCAAGTAACGATTTGTTAGACTTGAGAATGGTTCTAGATTAATACAGGAATGATTTCTTTTTTTGAAGATTTGAGGTACTTTGCCTATATTGTGTGTCATATAATGTATCGAAAATAAAAAGGAATCGAAAATGTTTGAAGAGTTTCTGACAAAATTGTTAAACCCTAGTATCAGTTTTTTAGCCATTTATGTTTCTGTGATTGTTGTTATTGCTTATATAGGGCTATTCTTCCAGTTTTTTAAAATAAAGAACCTAAAGCAGGAAAACGAGACCTTAAAGAATCAGTTAAGTTCTCAAGCTCACTCAAATATCAGCTTAAGCAAAGATGAGGGAATTATTTCTTAAAATTATGTTGAAAGTAAATTGATAGAAATAAAGCCTGAATTTTCAGGCTTTATTTGATAAGTTTTAATTATTTAGCTTTGAAATTTTGACAGTAATTATATGATCGATCTAACATCTGATGTAGAACAGGAATTATTAACAGCAATGGACAACTATAAAGCCATTGCTGAAGTGCTTATTGATAAATTGATTACAGAAACTGACCAACCTGAAAAAGAAAAAATTAACGCAGGACACTATTACGAAATACAAGATGCTGATTTTTTAAATGGACAAAAAATGCTATCGGGAGATTGGTCTTTTTTTGTGCATGGTGAACACTGTATGTTTGAGAACTTAATAACAGGGCAAATTCTTGAAGTTTCGCTTGGAAACAGAGATAGCATTGGCAATCTTGACCCATATTTCTTTTATAATTTTCTAAAGACAACATTTGAATTCAACCGCTTAACAAAATACTTCGTTCATCCCTTTAGTAGTACTTTAGATTTTTTTGAAAAACTTGAACGACAAAAAATATTGACAATGGATTCTGGAGTTTATCGAAAACTATAAGTAAAAAATAGGGTGATAAAAGGACTTAAATTCGCAGTAAAGTGTTTATCTCTAGTGAGATGAAATGTTTAATTTTACGTTTGTAATAGCTATGAAAATTTATACTCTAATAGAACTGAAGTCACATAAACTCAATGCTTCAATTAAGTTCTCAAGCTCACTCAAATATCAGCTTAAGTAAAGAAGAGGGGATTATTTCTTAAAAATTATGCTGAAACTAAATTGATAGAAATAAAGCCTGAATTTTCAAGCTTTATTTAAATGTTGCATTGTTAGAGCTAGATTGCGAATTTTATTCGTCAGTGGGAACAAGCATCAAGATAGATTCATTCAATAAACCTGCAATATCTTCTAAAATTTCTTGTTCAGATAAATGCTGGTCTAAAGGCATAGCGAGTCCATCTGCAATCTGTTTTAAAAATGGTGTAAATACAGTAGAAATACAGATAGATTCACCATTTGCCCAGAACAATAGTTCATTGTTTTGTTCAAGATAGATCAATCGTGATGCAGGTTCGATTTGGAGTAAGTAACCTTGCTCAAGTACTTCTTCCAAATCACCCGTCCCAATCGCTTCCGCATCTGGAATATTTTCAGGATATTTAGGTTCAGCCATTAAACTCATAATCGCGTCTTCTAATACATCAGATTGATTTAATTGAGCTAATAATTCTGTTTTTAAATACTCGAGTTCAGCTTGAGTCACTTGCCCAATTGGGTTTTGCTTATGTCGTAATACATCTAGCAAGGGATTACGTAAGCGTTGGTCTTCTACAAACTTATCACTTACACGATCCATCATGTCGGCAATATTTGGCATACGGAAGCCAAAAGAGTAGGTGAGACATTCATCTTCTGCAACACCATAATGTGCTAGGCCTGGAGGAACGTAAAGCAAATCTCCGGGTGCCAAAACTTCATCAAAATTGATCTCCATATTGGGTAGCAACTTTAATGGTTGTCCTTCGACAAACTCAGACTCAGCATCACACATTTGCCCCAACTGCCAACGTCGATGTCCAAAGCCTTGTATGAGAAAAACATCATAAAAGTCAAAATGCTGACCAACTGAACCACCTTTAGGTGCGTAAGACACCATGATGTCATCACGGCGCCATTGAGGAATAAAAGGAAATTTCTTCCAAAGTTCGGCCAAGTCGAAAGAGTAGTGATCAACTGCCTGAACCAATAAGGTCCAAAGTTTAGGCATTTTTTGAAAATCACCTTTGATGAGAGGGGATGTTTTTACTGACCATTGATTTGGGTCTTTGTCTTTTTGTTTGATTAGGCGTGCAGTGATGTTTTCATCAAGTGCAAGCTCCATCACGTCATCAGGTACTAAAATCTCAGCAATTTCAGGAAGTGCGTTGCGGACCAACAATGGTTTTTTTTGCCAATATTCTGTGAGAAATTGTTCAGCAGTAATTCCACCAAGAACATCTAAAGGAAGTGACATGAAAATAGCCTAAGCAAATTTAAATCTATAATGTGCTATTGTCTTATGAGATGAAAGTCGGCGCAAGTATTTGTAATTTTATTCAAAATATATTGATATAAAATGAGAGTTATCCATACTTTCCCAAAGTGAAAAGCCTGATATAGCGATAATCATAAAAAATATTCCATAATGCATTTGAAAAATTTCTTGATTTAAAAGAAAGATTTTTAACTGAATTGATGGATATAGGTTTGTTTATATTTCTTATTATTCTGATCCCAAAAAGTAATAGCACAATGCGCTTCCAGTATTATTCACATATCGGTAACGCGTTATTAAAGGCAAAAATATGTCTTTGCCAGCATGGGTAGTCGATGAAACACCAGTGAATGACCTAAGCAAAGCTGAATTAAATCAAAAAGCACTCATGTTAATTGCAACGTATTTTCAGAATTTATGGGATTAAGTAAAATTTACTGTTGTCATTGCGAGAATGTAAAAATAACTTTAATCCCTGTGCTTGTGGTCAATTATCATCAGAACGTAATAATTTCGTCACAGCATTATTAAGGCAATGCTATTCCCAACTTTCTTAAAATCCCACATAGTTGAATCATGGGCATACCCATCAAAGTCGTTTGGTCTTGCCCAACCATTTGCTCAAACAAACTGATGCCTAGACTTTCACATTTAAAACTACCAGCACAATGTAAAGGTTGGTCGATTTCAATATACCGCTCAATTTCTGCAAGGGTTAAATCACGAAATTTCACATGATAATGTTCGACCAACGTATGTTCAAAGCCTGTAGCTAAGTGCTGAACACTTAAAGCAGTACTAAAAAAGACATTTTTACCAGAATTTGCTTGAAGTTGTTGAATGGCCTTGTCTATGGATAAGGGTTTTCCAATAAAATTCTGAGGTGCATCTTCACGCCATGCGACTTGATCTGAGCCGATCACAATTGCATTGGGATGTGCCTTTGCAATGATTCGGGCTTTTTCAAAAGCCAAGCGTTTAGCCAAATCATCGGCATGAGATTCATGCTGTGGTGATTCATCAATATCGGGTGAAATACAACGATAATTCAAGCCTAAACGATTCATTAAACCTTTACGGGTTTGACTGGAAGATGCCAAAATAATTTCAGAATGAGTCATATCTTTGTCTTTTTTGGCCAGTTATACCGCGTATTCCATTAAAAGATCTAAGGGCACATATGCCAGAACAGCTTGATGGCATGCTTGTAGTTTCACACGTGGCGCCATGTCATTTTGGTAAGCTTCAACCCAGCGAGTGACACATAGGCACCAGAAATCTCTAGGCTGAAGTCCAGGGAAGCCATGTTCTGGAAGAGGCGTAATTAAATCATTACCAACCTTTTGAGAAAAATTGAGAAATTCAGAGGTCATTTCAGCACATACTGTATGCTGACCTAAATCTGTTGTGGCTGTGTGACAAAAACCATTACGAAAATAACCTTTGATGGGTGAAAAGCAACAACTTGCTAAAGGCTCACCTAAAACATTTAAACCATTGATTTTAGGATCTGGATGAAAAGACATAAGCATATAAAATTAAAAAGTTTGTCCTATAATAATCAAATCTCAAAATTTCTACAGCTTTTCTACAAAAGTATCTAACCTTTTTTTGTGTAATCATTTAGAATCTACGAGATTTTTAATATCTATAAGAGAGCTATACATGAATTTTCAGCGTATGACTGACCTCGATTTAACAGGCAAGCGTGTACTTATTCGTGAAGACTTAAACGTACCTGTTAAAAATGGTGTGATTACCAGTGATGCACGTTTACGCGCTGCGTTACCAACTATTAAATTAGCCCTTGGGAAAGGTGCTGCGGTAATGGTTTATTCTCACCTTGGTCGTCCAGTTGAAGGTGAACCAAAAGAAGAACAATCGTTGGCTCCTGTAGCAGCTTATTTGACTGAAGCATTAGGTCAGGAAGTTAAATTATTTACAGAATATTTAGATGGTGTTGAGGTTGCAGCTGGTCAAGTTGTTTTACTTGAAAACTGTCGTTTCAATGTCGGTGAAAAGAAAAACAATGCTGATCTTGCAGCAAAATATGCCGCACTTTGCGATGTATTTGTCATGGATGCATTTGGTACTGCGCACCGTGCAGAAGCTTCTACTGAAGGTGTTGCTCGTTTAGCAAAAGTTGCAGCAGCAGGCCCATTGCTTGCAGCTGAATTAGATGCTTTAGGTCGTGCGCTTCAAACACCTGAAAAACCAATGGTTGCAATCGTTGCAGGTTCAAAAGTTTCAACTAAACTTGATGTTTTAACATCGCTTTCAGACATTTGTGATCAATTGATTGTGGGTGGTGGGATTGCAAATACTTTCTTAGCTGCAGCAGGTTTCAATGTCGGTAAGTCATTATGTGAAAATGATTTAATTGATACGGCTAAAGCAATCGCAGCTAAAGTATCTGTTCCACTTCCAACAGATGTTGTGGTTGCAGATGCAGCGGAAATCGATTTTTCAGATTTCTTAGGTTCGTTAGCCAAAGCACAAGCAGTCGTTAAAAAAGTTGAAGATGTTTCTGATAATGACATGATTTTAGATGTTGGTCCTGAAACAGCGCAAATGTTTGCAGAAATTTTAAAGACGTCGAAAACGATTCTTTGGAATGGGCCTGTTGGCGTTTTTGAAATTGATCAATTCGGGGAAGGCACAAAAACACTTTCATTGGCCATTGCAGAATCTGAAGGATTCTCGATTGCAGGTGGTGGTGATACTTTAGCTGCAATTGATAAATATGAAGTTGCAGATAAAATTGTTTATATTTCAACAGGTGGTGGTGCATTCCTTGAGTTTGTTGAAGGAAAAACACTTCCAGCAGTTGCTGTATTACTTGAGCGTGCATAATTGATATTTAAGCAATGATGACGTTTTGATGAAGGGCTGACCATGTGTCAGCCTTTTTTATGAAGATGATTCACTTTAAAGTAATAAAAATGAAATATAACTGCAATAAACTAAACTAAATCCAATCACCAACACTGGGAAATGTGATGAAATTAAAATTTGCACTTGTCTCTCTTATTCTTGCTCCTTTGGCACTTACTGCATGTTCAAAAAAAGAACAAGCACCAGCTTCAGAACAAAGCTCTACTTCTGAAGCTGTTGCAACTGAATCAGCAAATACGACTCCAGAACAACAAGCTGCGATTGATGCAATTGATCAACCTGTTTTGGATGAAAAAAATACTGATGTTCCTGCTGAGAAAGCCAATGCACCTGCTGATGCAGCAATTCCAGCGACTGAAGAAGAAGCACCTAAAGCTCAATAATCTTTTTAAATGTTGTTATTTGTTAAAAGTCCTCGCAAACGCGGGGATTTTTTATGAAATAGTCAAGATTGTTGCTGAATTGAAATAAATCAGCATGTAGAATATGGGGCATTACTTGGGAGGATATTATGGCTCTTATTTCATTGCGCCAACTCTTGGATCATGCCGGTGAGCATAGCTACGGTGTTCCAGCGTTTAATGTAAACAACTTAGAACAAATGCGCGCAATTATGTTAGCCGCTGACGAAACAAATTCACCTGTAATCGTGCAAGCTTCTGCTGGTGCGCGTAAGTATGCAGGTGCGCCGTTTTTACGTCATCTAATTCTAGCTGCGATCGAAGAATGGCCGCATATTCCAGTGGTTATGCACCAAGATCATGGTACAAGCCCAGATGTTTGCCAACGCTCAATCCAACTAGGCTTTTCATCAGTGATGATGGATGGTTCATTGGGTGCTGATGGTAAAACACCAACCTCTTATGAATATAATGTCGATGTAACTCGCCGTACTGTTGAAATGGCACATGCTTGTGGTGTTTCGGTAGAAGGTGAAATTGGTTGTTTAGGTAGCCTTGAAACAGGTATGGCAGGCGAAGAAGATGGTGTGGGCGCTGAAGGCGTTCTTGATCATTCTCAATTACTAACTTCTGTTGAAGAAGCTCGCCAATTTGTATCTGATACCAATGTTGATGCTTTAGCTATTGCTGTTGGTACTTCACATGGTGCGTACAAATTTACACGTCCACCTACAGGCGACATCTTAGCGATTGACCGTATTAAAGAAATTCATGCAGCACTTCCAAATACTCACCTTGTTATGCATGGCTCAAGCTCTGTACCACAAGAGTGGTTGGCTGTGATTAACCAATATGGCGGCGACATCAAAGAAACTTATGGTGTTCCGGTTGAGCAATTGGTTGAAGCCATCAAACATGGTGTACGTAAAATCAATATTGATACAGATTTACGTTTAGCTTCTACTGGTGCAATGCGTCGCATGATGGCTGAAAAACCAAGTGAATTTGATCCACGTAAATTCTTTGGTGAAACTGTCGAAGCAATGAAACAAATTTGTGTAGATCGTTACACAGCATTTGGTACTGCAGGTAATGCAGACAAAATTCGCCCAATTTCTTTAGAAAAAATGGTTGATCGTTATAAATAATCTTTAATGATGATTGAACATAGAAAGCCCACTCTAGTGTAGTGGGCTTTTTGCTGGCTAAATGTTAGATAACGTTATCCTAGGATAAATTTTTAGATAATTTCTCCAACAAACTGATCGGATGAAACTCAATTATGGAACTCATATTTTCAGCAGCTTTATGTAGTGTGTTGGTCTCAATGCTTTTAAAATTTACCAAACAAAAAGGCTTTGATGCATTACAGATGATTGCTTGGAATTATGCGATTGCAAGTTTATTGAGTTATCTTTGGTTTAAGCCCGATTTGGTGCATATTTCAATTTCAAATACACCTTGGTGGTTGATTGTTGCACTTGGGATTGTATTGCCCAGTATTTTCTTTTGTTTGTCTAAATCATTACAAAGTGCAGGAATCTTGCGCACAGAAATCGCTCAGCGTTTATCGGTCGTTTTATCACTTTTGGCTGCATATTTTTTATTTCAAGAACAGTTCAACTTATTAAAAATAGTCGGTATTGGTTTAGGGATTTTTGCTGTTTTATGTATTGTACTTTCTCAGTCAGATTCCTCTCATCAGTCATTCAATAAAAAAGGCATGTTGTACTTACTCAGTGTATGGGGCGGATATGCCTTAGTTGATATTTTATTAAAATATACAACCAGTTTGGGACTTCAATTTCCAGTCACGCTCACCCTGATGTTTATCTGCTCTTTTGTCTTATCGATAGGTTATTTACTACTACAGAAGGCACAATGGAATATCCAAAATTTATGCGCAGGACTGGTCTTAGGTGTTTTAAATTTTGCCAATATAGCATTGTATGTAAAAGCTCATCTTTTACTCAAAGATTCTCCTGCGGTTGTTTTTGCTGGGATGAATATTTTGGTGGTCTTGATGGGGGTGATGGCAGGTTTAGTAATTTTTAGAGAAAAATTAAAAGTCGTAACAGCGCTAGGTTTAGTTTTAGGCTTGCTAGGTGTGATTTGCTTGGCGCTAGCGATTTAGATTTTAAGATTAAGCTGTGTAAGTGAGCCCCTTAGCCTTTCAAATTCTAAATGAGTGTGATGCTAAATTTTGCTTCATAAAATGATTTTTTGTCATCATTTGAAAAGTTGTCATGATTACTTCATATTTTGATCATAAAAGATTCAAAAATATAGCGGACAATCGGGGAGCTTCCTCTACATCGGTGTAACTGCTATGAATCAAGATATTTTTTCACCGCTTTATGCAGCATTGCAAACACCGCATGTACAGCTGTTGCCCTTACAGGCAGAGCACGAAATGGCGCTAATGGATGTGTGTAAAGATGGAAGGCTATGGCAGCTAGAATATACTTCGGTACCACACTACACGCAGATACAGACCTATATTGCCAAGGCGCTTGAGCAAAAGTCACAAGGTTTACGTGTTCCATTTGTCGTTTTAGATCAGCATACACACCGTATTGTCGGTACAACCAGTTTTAGAGATTTTGTTTGGGATGTTCGTCGAGTTGAGATTGGTTATACATGGTATGGTCAGTCTGCACAACGTAGCCACATCAATACCAGTTGTAAACTTTTACTTCTTCAATATGCTTTTGAGACTTTACAGGCCAATTCAGTTGCCTTACGTACTGATATACGCAATGTAAAGAGCCAAAAAGCAATTGAACGATTGGGTGCTCAACGTGATGGTATTTTACGTCAAGATGCCTTAAGGAAAGATGGTTCTGTTCGAGACACGGTGATGTATAGTATTTTGAAAGGAGAATGGTTAGAAGTGAAACAGCATTTGACGCAATTATTATCTCGTTAGGCATTTGATAAATTCACTATTTATTGAGTCACAACTATGCTGTTTTATTTCTCTTTTTAACTACAATCAATATGTAAGCGATGCTGTTGGCAATGAATGCATTGAAATAGATAGCCTGTTAAATCACCGTCGACCCTAAGGTGATCTTGGATAAGCTCTACTGGATAACCATTTTCTTCGATATCGGCTTGGACTTCTTCCCAAATCGGTTTAAGCATTTCACTATCTGCATAAGCTATGAACTGGCATGGCTCATTGCAATGTACCAGCCAAATTTCTTGTTGCCAACTATGATAACTTGGTGTTCGAGTACAGATTTCATTTAAAAATTCAGGATTGATTTTTCGGGATGCATCATCTGGGTTGGAAGAAACGCCTTCGATGCCGCAGTAATCATTGTATTCGCCATCGTATTTTTGTGCTGCTGCACCATTGGCAATACACCACGGACAGATATAATCGGGTTCATCTACGCTGTAAAAAGAACACACGTACTTTAAATCACGTTGCTCATTGCAAATCGAACAAATACCATCTTCTTTTTCGAATAGATTAAGTTTGTATGCATTGGGATGATATTTAAAATGAGGATAATCCATATTTTTAATTCTTCTCGCTAAAGGTTTTAAATGTTGGAAGCTAACAATAAAATTCTACACGAAAACTTTCAATGAGTTCAGGGGGGACACGTGTCGTTTGTCCATTGGTTCGCATAAATAATTCACCTTTATAATATAAAGGTCGATCAGATTTATTACATTTGAATACCAATAGCGTTTTTCCTTGAATTTTTATTTCTTCTAAAGTCGTGTAAATATTTGAAATCTTATTACTTTCATGTGCGAGTTTATCAATTAAACTTCTTTTCATTAAATCAAGTGAGTCATTAAAGTGTTTAGCAAGTTCTTGTTCAACGCCCACGATTTTTAGATCGTCAGCTACACCAATAAACACATATCCATTTCGGGTATTCATAAAGGCAAAACAGGCTTTAACCCATTTATCAGATTTACGATTGGTGAGTAAATCAGTAGTACGCTCTTTAAATTCAACCCTTTGGTTTTCACCGAGTTGAATCAAATTAAAATAAAAGTCGGAGTGGGCATTTTGTTGATAATTTTTTAAAGTGGTTTTAATTTTTTCTAATGATTTATAAGCAGTTACAGTTTCTAGATTATGAATATCTTGCCATTGATAAATAAGTTTATTTTTTAGTTCATTTGTGACGTTTGGATCTGCAATATATTCAAAACTTGAGCTGAGGTAGTGCAAAATTTCTCTATAAATGTCATGGCTTGAAACAGGTATGGAAATTTTGTTGAAGGTATCTCTGATTTTTTCTAGTTTTTTATGAAATTCAAATGGATCTTGATAAAAACTTAAGTATTTAAACTCATTTAAAATATGTTCATAGGGGCGATGGAATGAACTTGGAAAAAGTTGCTTAGGGGGAATATTAATATATTTTTCAATTTGCTGGAAATAATGTCTAAGTGTTGGATACTTGAGAGCTTGGTAAATGTTGATTTCAAATTTATCGGAAAATGGAGTGGTGGTGTAAGCCTGAAAAAACAACAAGGTTTGAATTTCTTTGTATTTATGGGGGTAGTCATGCCAATGAGTTTCTAAAAACTCATTAAAATTCTTAAACTTATTGGTGAGATACATGTTCAAATCCATAGCAACACCTTTTATCCTCTATCGTTTGGTGTTCGGTATTTACAACAAATATGTCATTAGACTATTTATATAGAGTTATATATAAGTGAAAAAACGCAGGAAATAAAGTACATCGATTTAAATCATATGCTGAAAGTTGTTAGAAAATATAACAAATATTTCAATTCGATGAATAAGGCATTTATTTGAGTGTTTGTATCTAAATGGTGATTTGTGGGATTGCCAAAGTTGGATCTTTAAGGAAAGCTTCTAAATGGGTTTTCAAGGATGTTGCACGCTCAGGGACAGAGGGCAGTGCAACTTCTGCTAGATTTTTAACCAGTTGCAAATCACCAGCTGCGCCAGCCACATAACATAAAGTACACATCTCGATTGGATGCACAGGATTTTTAACTGCCATCGTTGCTTTTTTAATAAAGTCTTCAGGCCATTGCGCCATTTCTCCAAAAAATCGCTGACTTTGACGATCCCATTCAGAAACTAAAAACTCAACCATTTGAATTGCGTCTTGTTCTGATTGAGTATATGACCAATCACTATCATGGTCATTCACTAAACCTGAAATAATTGAATTACGCCATGCACAGTCATAATCGCGCATTTTTTCAAGCTCTAAGCGTCTACCTGTACAGCCCAATACATATTCGCCCAATGGCATGAGATGTATTCCTAAATTGACCTGAAAGCAATGTCTCTTTTTAGAGTGTTGAACATCAACGATTCGAATCACTTCACCATCAACTTGCCAAAATACATCTGCTTTTTTACTAAAACCTTGTGCTTTTAAAAGTGGATAAAACTGGTTGCGTAATTGTTGAGAAATATATTTTTTATCCATGGTTACACTCGATTCAAATTAGGTCAGCGATGCTGGCTAAAACTAACTTTGGACAACATACCCGAATAGGCCAGCCAAGCTACCATTTGCTGTTAAACCTAAGGCAAGCCTTGGTAGTACACAACCGGTAATAATTGTTCCTTTGGGATAGTCTTTATTATCAATTTGCTCTAATAATGTTGCATCACCGATACGGATAAAGGCGGAATCAATAAAATCTTGTTGTTGATTAAACCAAGCTCGCATATTTTGCCAAGGTTCAAAATAACTTTCAGGTGATTCTTCGCCATCTTGTTCAACTTCACTCCACCATATTGTATTTGTAGTGAGCGGTTCTACCGTAATTGTTGCAAGCGGAAAAATCGTATTGGCAAATGCGAGTTGAATAAGCTCAGCGCTAATTGTCTTACTGCTTAAACCATTTGGATAGGCGATATAAAATGCTTGAAAATAATCACCAGCATTTGATCCCATACCGACTTCAACATTGTTCATGATCTTTGAAATTTCAGCACTTAATTTTTGACATAGAGCAAATTCTTGAATATCCAACCCTGTGACTTAGTATTCTGGGGTGTTTGGTAATCGTTCCATCATTATAGACTTGGGTAAAGCTTGAAAGAATGTTATTCGGCCATTCATCTTCAACTGAACCTACATTGTAGTTTTGCATGCATTCCGACAATACTGCTAATTTTTGATGGTCCAACTCTAGTTTTATCGTCATTATTATTTTCCATCTTTAATTTTAAATTTTAATCATAAAGGCGATAGATTCCACTAAAGCGTTCACAACCTTTTTGCTGTGTTGAAACGGATAAGATGGCTTTTTGAAATCGAAGAATGTATTTGCAATCATGTTCATTGTCTAAAATTTCATTCTTTTTTTCAGGTGTGGTATATGCCAACAATGAAATTATTTGGGTATCTTTACGGTTGTTTGGATTGCGGTATGCAATACCTTCAACTTTGATACGATCTTTGGTCAACTGATGTATTTGTAAATGCGTAGGTTGCTTGGCAATTTTACCATGTTCATATTTTATAAAATGTTGAGTTAGGCTTTGGTTCATGGATGTATAAAAATTTAAATCTTCCAGTCGAATGTCAAACTGTTGTTTAAGGCAATCGCTGGTTTTGCATTGATTTAAACGGCTCAGCCATAATTGATGGGTGTCATTGACTAAACGTACAGGTGCATCTGTAACAAGATAGGTGGTCAGATAACTTTCATTAAGTTGCGTGCGAAGCGCTTTAAACTGCGTGCTACACAGCTTCTTGATCAGGGTTGAGTCTTGATGTGTACACTCAATCGGTAGCGCATAAACAGCAGACGTGCTGATACAGCTCAAAATGAGACCAGACAAGAGCGTTTTAATTTGATTAAATTCTGTATTCAACAGCATGATCGCTTATACTTTCACAATGTTTGCATACGTACTATAGCGAAAGAGAAAGTACGAATACAAGATTTTTAAAACTTAAAAACTGCATAAAGGGAGTTGAAAATGAGCATACCGATTCGTATAGGGCAAGGAATGGATGTACACGCCTTTGAAGAAGGTAACTTTGTCACTTTGGCAGGTATTCAAATTCCACATACTCATGGCTTAAAAGCACATTCAGATGGTGATGTGGTACTTCATGCATTGTGTGATGCCTTGTTAGGTGCATTAGCGCTTGGTGATATTGGGCAGCATTTTCCTGATACGGATGCAGAGTTTAAGGGAGCAGATAGCCGAAAATTATTAAAACATGTTTATCAATTGGTTTTAGATCGTGGCTATGTGTTAAATAATGCAGATATTACTGTTGCTTGTGAGCGTCCAAAATTAGCCAAGCACAATTTGGAAATGCGTCAAAGTATCGCTGATGTGTTAGATGTTGAAGTAACTCAAATTAGTGTGAAAGCAACAACCACAGAAAAATTAGGTTTTACAGGGCGTCAGGAAGGAATATTGTCAACAGCGACAGTTTTGATTTCGCATCATGTTAAGGCTTAAGTAGAAAGAGTGATTGCCTTTTATTATTATTGATTGAAAGCGGGCAGGTATTCGGTATCTGCTCTTTTAGATTTAGCCCAAATGTAGTGATAGGGACTTTTTCAGAGCGTATTAAACAAAATTGTTGTTTTCGTTATTTTCGTTGTTTGAATGTTGAACTAATTTTCAGGGTTTCGACATTATCATATACCTGCTGAATCATCTGTTATTTCGAGATAAAATATGCGAAAGACACAAGTTATGTATCAATGTCCTTAAAAATAATATTTATAACTGTAATAACGCATTTAATTTTTGCGCTCAATAGGTTATTAATCTCGGTAAGCTTGACTAGATACATATAACAGGCAGTTTAATCATTTCATAAAAACAAAAAATCGTATTGCTATACATGGTTATAAAAATAAACGTTGTTTTTTAATAAAGTGAGTTAAAAATTTAATCAATTAGATGTATTAGTTCAGATCTGATCAGACATTGATCTTGAAAAAGAGAAAGTTACCCGTTTTGATAAAGGTGTCGAATCTTAATCAAACAAAGGTAACTTTCTTATGTTGCATACTAACAATCAAATCATTAAACACAAAGTAGGCTTACTCAATTTAGCTGAAGAACTTCAGAATGTATCCAGAGCTTGTAAAGTCATGGGTGTC
>WNDP01000041.1 GCA_009912575.1 Acinetobacter bereziniae | reverse complement strand
TATGTGCAACATGACAACATTACGCAAGTTGAACTTGTAGATTTACTTAAAAAATCCAATGCTGTGACTACGCATGTGCCACTAACACTCACAGGACAATATGCCACACACCATTTAATCAATGCTGGAACATTGGCGATGATGCATCCAGAAACTATCCTCATTAATTCTGCACGTGGTGCAGTAATTGAAGAAGCGGCATTGATTGCAGATATTTTAACAACACGACGTCAAGTGGTGCTTGATGTATTTGAACATGAGCCTGAAATCTCACAACGTTTACTCGATTTAATTACCCTCGTGACACCACATATTGCTGGTTATAGTTTAGAAGGCAAAGCACGTGGAACACAGATGATTTACGAGGCATTTTGTAAGCGATTTGATTATTCAGCACACAAGAAATTTGAGTCACAATTGCCTGCTTGTGAACAATACTTTTATGGCAATAGTATTAAACAAACACTGAAAAACTATTTGAAAGAAATTTATGATATTCAACGAGATGATGAGAATTTAAGGGATTGTTTAAAAGACGGTAAAGTGGATCAAAAAGCTTTTGATTCTCTGCGCAAAAACTATCCACTACGCCGTGAATGGGCAGCTCATGGAGGGCCAAAAGCATGATTATTGACTTTAAACCCACCTGTGATCTTCAAGCCCTTAAAGCACGCGCCAAACTGTATCAGCAAATTCGTCAGTTTTTTGAGCAAAGGGCTGTCTTAGAAGTCGAAACGCCGATCTTGTCACAAGCAGGTGTAACAGATGTTCATTTGGCTTCTATACAAGCACAACGCCATCTACAAGGTAAAAAGCTAACGCATTATTTGCAGACCTCTCCTGAATTTGCGATGAAGCGTTTATTAGCAAGTGGTAGTGGGGCAATTTATCAAATTTGCAAAGTATTCCGAGATGATGAGCATGGTCGAAAACACAACAGTGAATTTACTATGTTGGAATGGTATCGTCCTAAATTCAACTTAAAAGAATTAATGTTTGAAGTAACAGATCTGTTAAATGTTGTTTTGGCTGAACGTTTTGGTGATATTCGCCCAACAGTGCTAAGTTATAAACATGCATTTATTGATCGTCTAGATTTAAATCCACTTAAAGCAACATTGTCTGAGCTCAAAGATGTAGCTAAGCGAGTTGGATTAAATCTGGATTTGGGCGATGATCGTTTGGCTTATATTGATTTGTTATTTTCGCATATGGTTGAACCGAGTTTAGGCTTTGATACTCCTGTATTTTTAACCGACTTTCCAGCTGAATTAGCATCACTAGCAAAAACTAAACTCGACGAAGATGGTGAGTTAGTTGCTGCACGTTTCGAGCTTTATATTGAAGGACTTGAACTTGCCAACGCCTATGATGAATTGATTGATGCTGAGATTTTGCGTAGTCGTTTTCAAGCAGATAATGTAGAGCGTGAAAAGCTCGGTTTACATGTGATGCCCGTCGATGAATATTTATTGGCCGCTTTGCCGAATATGTCGGAATGTGCAGGAATAGCGTTAGGAATTGATCGTCTATTGATGGTGGTGATGAACCAAATGAAACTGGAAAAGGTGATTACATTTCCAGCGGATGTGTCTTAAAACATCATTTTACTCATTGTTTGTATCCTCGAATAATAAGTAAATATTTTGGATAATCAAACACGTTTTACAGATGACTATATTAATTGTTTTAGATTTTTAGAGTCGTCCATAACAAAAAAAACCTCTCAGAATTGAACTGAGAGGTTTTTGTTAAACCGTATGGTGATGATGACCTAATTCATGTTTTAAGAGTGCAATTGCCTCAATACGTTTTTGAATCAACATCTCACCAATATCTGCACCTTGGACATCTGGAGGGAGGTCAGAGGCTTTGATGCTACGTACAGTTTTCATCGCATCCAAAAGATAATTAGCTTGAAGATATTCACGATCTTCTAAACCCAAACGACCTTTTGCATCACATTCACAGGCCTGCACAAAAGCTTCCACGCGCTCAGGGCGACGCAATACATCTAAACGTTGCAATAAACGCCATAATGTACCTGCTTTTAAGGTAAAAGCTTGGTGGCATTTCAGATGCTCCTTACATACAGCAAGGGCAAGTTGCTTGGTTTGGGTTGGTACACGCAAACGATCACATACTGCCGTAACAGGTTGAATACCACGTTCTTCATGCATGACATGCCGTGGTAGTTCGTCTTTAGGGGTAAGTGCTTTACCTAGATCATGTACCAGTACAGCAAAACGAACATCCAAAGTATAATTGGCTTTGCAAGCTTGTTGTAGAGACATCAAGGTATGAATACCACAGTCAATTTCAGGATGGTATTCAGGTCGTTGTGGTACACCAAACAGTGCGTCAATTTCAGGGAATAAAACTTTTAAAGCACCACATTGACGTAATACTTCAAAATAAACATCAGCATGATCTTCCAATAAGGCACGAGAAGTTTCTTTCCAAACTCGTTCTGGTGTTAAAGCTTGCAACTCACCAGACTCAGCCAAAAGGCGCATTAAGTTGATGGTTTCATCAGCAATACGGAAACCATATTGGGCATAACGAGCAGCAAAACGTGCAACACGTAGCACACGTAAAGGGTCTTCTGCAAAAGCGTCTGAGACATGACGTAAAACTTTATGTTCAAGGTCATCTCGCCCGTGATAAGGGTCATAAACTTGACCAGCATCGTCCATTGCCATGGCATTGATGGTGAGATCACGACGAATCAAATCTTCTTCTAAAGTGACATCTGGATCAGTAAAAAACTCAAAGCCATGATACCCATGTCCTGACTTACGTTCAGTACGTGCGAGCGCATATTCTTCTTTTGTTTCTGGGTGTAAAAACACAGGGAAATCTTTTCCCACAGGTTGATAACCTTGGGCAAGGAGTTGTTCTGGTGTTGCACCAACCACAACATAATCTTTTTCGTGATAGGGGTGGCCGAGTAAATGATCTCTAACGGCACCGCCTACTAAATAAACTTGCATGAAAAAACCTCTATTCTTGATGCCATCATGCAACAGAATAGAGGTTTTCTCAAGTACAGAACTTGAGTTGCTTGACTAAAGTTCTGTGGGATTTATAACAAAGTCAAATTAACCTTGAGCTTGTTGAATTTCAGCAACAGTTAAAGCAGTCATATTCACCAAACGACGTGTTGTTGCAGTTGGCGTTAAAATATGAACTGGTTTAGCAGCACCAAGCAAAATAGGACCGATCGTCACATTATTGCCTGACGTTGATTTTAACAAGTTGAATGAAATGTTTGCCGCATCAAGATTTGGCATGATCAACAAGTTTGCAGAGCCTTTGAAGCGTGAATTTGGGAATGCAAAATGACGAATATTTTCGTCTAATGCTGCATCTGCATGCATTTCGCCTTCCACTTCCAACTCTGGTGCAATTACAGTCAAGATTTCAAACACTTTACGCATTTTTTGTGCGCTTGGATCGTTTTGATCAGAACCAAAGCTTGAATGTGACAATAATGCAACACGTGGTGTCACACCAAAGCGGCGAACTTCTTCAGCAGCTAAAATCGTCATTTCAGCCAATTGTTCAGCAGTAGGGTTGGTATTTACATAAGTATCAGCAATAAAGATATTGCGATCTTCAAGCATCAACGCATTCAATGTAAAGAATGTGCTACGACCTTCTTTCAGACCAATCACATTTTTAACAAAGTCTAGGTGAATATCATAACTTGCATATGTACCACACAACATGCCGTCTGCTAAACCATGACGAACCAACATTGCTGCGATGAGTGTAGAACGACGACGAGACTCACGCTGCGCATACTCAGGCGTCATGCCTTTACGTTGCATCAAGTTGTAGTAATCATCTGCAAATTTATCGTAATCAGGATTTTTCTCTTGATCGACAATCGTAATGTTTACACCATGTTCGAGACGTAAGCCTAACTTCTTAATATTGGCTTCAATTACTGAAGTACGACCAACAAGAATAGGTTGAGCTAAACCTTCATCAACTGCAATTTGAACAGCACGCAATACACGAAGATCTTCACCTTCTGCATAAACAATACGTTTAGGTGCAGTTTTTGCCTGTGCAAAAATAGGTTTCATCATCAATGCTGAGTTATAGACAAACTCAGATAAACGTTGACGATAAGCAGAGAAGTCAGCAATTGGACGACTAGCGACACCTGAATCCATCGCAGCTTGCGCTACAGCAGGCGCAATTTCCAAAATCAAACGTTGATCAAGTGGGCGTGGAATTAAGTAATCACGACCAAATGATGCTGACTTTTCACCGTAAGATGCAGCGTCTGCTTCAACATGTGCCATACGTGCAATCGCATGTACACAAGCAATTTTCATTTCTTCATTAATCGTTGTAGCGCCAACATCAAGCGCACCACGGAAGATATAAGGGAAGCACAGTGCATTGTTTACTTGGTTTGGATAATCTGAACGACCAGTCGCCATAATCACATCAGGACGTACTTCATGCGCATGTTCAGGTAAAATTTCAGAATCTGGGTTTGCTAAGGCAAAGATAATTGGATCAGCCGCCATCACTTTAACCATTTCTTTGGTTAAGATACCTGCTGCTGAAAGGCCTAAGAACATATCAGCATCAGCAATTACGTCTGCAATTTGAGAGCCTTCAATATCTTGTACATAACGCTTCTTAGATTCATCTAAGCCTTCACGTTTTGTGGTTAATAAACCACGTGAGTCTGCCACAATGATGTTTTCTTTCTTCGCACCAATGGCACAAAGTAAATCTAAACATGAAAGGGCAGCTGCGCCTGCGCCAGAAGCCACAATTTTGATTTCATCAATTTTCTTACCATTCAATTGTAAGGCATTGAGTAGCGCAGAACCGACGATGATAGAAGTACCATGTTGGTCATCATGAAACACAGGAATTTTCATGCGTTCACGAAGCTTTTGTTCAATATAGAAGCACTCTGGTGCTTTAATATCTTCGAGGTTGATCCCACCAAAAGTAGGTTCTAATGCTGCTACGATATCAACAATTTTATCAGGATCATTTTCAGCAATTTCAATGTCGAAAACATCAACGCCTGCGAATTTTTTAAATAATACGCCTTTACCTTCCATCACTGGCTTTGACGCCAATGGACCAATGTTACCCAGTCCTAAAACGGCTGTACCATTACTGACCACTGCGACCAAGTTACCGCGCGCAGTATAAAGCGCAGCTTTAGAAGGGTCTTTTTCAATTTCTAAACAAGGTGCTGCGACGCCAGGTGAATAAGCAAGGGCTAAATCATGTTGATTGACCAATTGCTTGCTTGGTGTAACGCTGATTTTTCCTGGTGTTGGGAATTCGTGATAGTAAAGGGCTTGCTGTTTTAAAGATTGATCATCCATCTGAATCTCGATTATTACATGTTCCAGCGAGGCTGGTGGTTTGACTAAATTTGATCGAATATAACATTTGTTGAACAATATCGACAGTCAAAATGTTGTTATTTCCAACAAAGTTATAGATTTAAAGTCTAAAAAATTAACAAATCGTAATAAGTTTATGTTGCTCTAAATATTTTGTACTGTCTGCTGAAGAAAGAGCCTTAGAGAAATAGAAACCTTGTAAAATATAGCATCCGTGTTTTTCTAAAAACAAAGCTTGTTCTTTTGTTTCTACACCTTCTGCAACAAGTGTAATTCCAATCGCATTGCCCATGGCAATAATTGCATTGACAATAGCTTCGTCTTTTTCTTGTCCAATTTTTGAAATAAAGGCTTTATCTATTTTCAAAATATCGAATGGATAACTGGTGAGATAAGCCAAAGATGAATAGCCTGTACCAAAATCATCTAAAGAAATTGAAATATGACGATCTTTGAGTTGTTGAAGCAGTGAGTTGACTTGATCTGATTTTTCAAATAAAGATGACTCTGTTAACTCCAGTTCCAACATATCTCCAAAAATATTGTATTTCTTTAAAGCATAATCAATATCTTCAATCAACTGACCACGGTAGATTTGTTGAGCAACGATGTTGATGGATACTCTGAAATGATCGAAACCCAGTGATTGCCAATGCTGGATCTGTTTACAGGTTTCATGCAATACGATCAGTCCAATATCAGAAATTAAACTGGTTTCTTCCGCAAGTGGAATGAAAATATCAGGCAAAATATAACCAAGCGTTGGGTGTTGCCAACGGACAAGGGCTTCAAATCCATAAATTCGTTGTGTTTTTACACAGATCTTAGGCTGGTAATGCACAGTCAGTGCTTTATGTTTGATGGCTTTGCGAAGTTCGTTTTCTAGGTTGATACCTTGATTCAGCAGTGGTGTTTTTTTATCAAAATAAAAATATACAGTATTACCACCCAAACGCTTGGCTTCTCGCAAGGCGGACTCAGCATGACCATTTAAGCTATCTAGTTGCAAACCATGTTCTGGGTACAATGCAATTCCAATAGAATAAGGTAATGGTTTGTTCCTGTGCGTTGATGTCAAAAGGCTGTTTAAACGCATCTAAAATATTTTGTGCATGCTGGTGGATATTGGTATTGCTGTTATTTAAATTGTAGATCACAGCAAAATCATCATTATTTAAATAGGCAATAAGCGAGGCATTGCTACAGCATAGTCTTAATCGGTGCGCCACACGTTTCAGTAATTCATCACCTTCTTTATGGCTCATGAACTCATTAAATAACTTGAAACGGTCGATATTAATGCGCAACACAGCAAAGTTTTTAAATGTACTGGAATAATGGGTTAAATAACGATGTAGCTGCTGTTTGAAATAAAAACGGTTAGGTAGATCGGTGAGGATATCGTAGTGTTCCAAATAAGACAGTCGTTGTTCTTGTTTTTTCCGATCCGTTAGGTCAGTAATGATACCAACATAATTTGAAATTTTATTTTTTTCATCATAAATCGCATTGATATGTACCCAGAGTACTAACTTTTTACCCGAAGTAAAATCAATTTGTAATTCAGACTCAAATTCTCCAGTTTGCACTAAACTTTGAGTGATTAAGCTGTACATCTTTTGCGTGCGAGTGTTGTTATTCAAAGTGATATCAAAGAGATGACGACCAATTAAATCATTTTCTTTATAGGCCAGTAACTTTTCAAAATAAGGATTTACTTCTAAATAGCATAAGTTGTTGTCTAGAACAAAAACACCTTCGGCCACTTGTTCTAATACATTGGCAGCCATTTTTAATTTTTCTTGGTTGGTTTTTTCTTTTTGGATATTGCGTTGAATACCCACCATTCGTAGCGGTTTGTTATTAAAATTCTTTGAAACTACTTTGCCAATATCTTGAATCCAGCACCATTGGTCATCTCGTTTAATTCGATAAATTGCTTCAAAACGTTCAGTATGACCTTTGAGATGTTGCTTGAGTAGTGTTTTATAGTTTTCAATGTCTTCAGGATGAATAAAATCGTCTACATTGTTTTGTTTCAGATTTAATTGACGAAATTCGGAATCACTTTTTGAGTCAGCAATTTCGAAGGTACGTTTTTCAATATTCCATACCCAAGAGTGGATTCCTGCTGTTTCATGAGCAAATGCCAGATTGGCTTGATGGTTCTCTAAACGGTCATTCATCTGTTTAAAATCATAAATTCTTTCTTTTACTTTTTGTTCTAATAAATGGTTATGTAGTTGTAACTCATTTTTCATGGTCTGGGTTTTAGAAATTTCATTTTTGAGCTGTAATTGTAAGCCTTTTGACTCTTCAAGCTGCTGTTGGGATTTTTTGATTAAGACTCTATTTTTTAAATTCAAGATTTCAGCGTTGAGATAAATTTTATGTGAAACATAGGCACTAAAAAATAACAATGCGAACCAGACAATAAATACAGTGCTGTACACTTCATTGGTATTTTGTGGAAATAATAAGGGGATACTAAAAATTGGAATCGAAGATGGAACAAATAATGCAGTAAAATAACTGAATCTTTGATTCAAAAAGTTCATTGCCATTACATAAGAAAAGCTCAGCAAAAAACTGGATAATAGAAACGAATAAAAGGGGTTAAGTGTATCGGGTAATCTGGTCAATTCAAGATTGATGATATAGATCCCAATACCAAAAAGACTACCTAAAATTAAACTAAAAAATTGAAAAAACACATGCATATGCTTAAAATATGGTTTTTTCTTTTGATACAGCATGCAGGTTAAAAAAATGCAAATAGACAGGATAAATATAACAGTGGTGGCGAACCAAGACGTTAATAAAGTGGTATGCGTCTTAAACAAATAAAGATAAATAAATGCATCACAAATGCACGTAAAAAATACCCAAATAAAAAATATTCGGATATTTTTAACAGTCTTTCTGATGTTCGATGAATTCACATCATATGAAAGAAGCTCTTCCTGAACATCATTCATTAGCTGTTGCACCTCTGCTATTTTTAGAATGCGTAGGTTTAAGGGAGCAACTATTGAAAATTTGTTAATTAATAGTCTCTTTGCTACTAAAATACTGGTAAATCACCAAATTTGCAATTGCTTTATGTGAACTGAGTCACTTTTATGGAAGATAATAATTCAAAATAGACAGGGCAACTACAGGAGCTGTCTCCGTTCTCAACACTCGATGACCAATGCACCAATTTTTAAAGCCATATTGGTTTGCTGTCAGGATTTCAGTTTCACTCAATCCGCCTTCAGGGCCAATCAAAAGAGCAAGCTCAGGTTGTGCTTGAGCAAGCACATTACTGTGTTCCTTCTCTGGTGCAAGAACAAAACGGGTTTCTGGTAATGTACTTTCTAGCCATGCCTGTAAGCTTAATGGTGCAAGAATTTGTGGGACAATATTCATACCGCATTGTTCACATGCAGCAATAGCGATGCCTTGCCAATGATCAAGTTTTTTTTTGGTCACGATCATACTTTAAACGCATTTCACAACGCTCGGATGTGAGTAATTGAATTTGCGATATACCCAATTCCACTGCTTTTTGAATCGCATAATCCATACGATCGCCTTTACTCATGACTTGTCCTAGCAAGGCATTGAACGAAGGCGTGCGATTGTCGGGGTGAAATGATTTCACCGAAACAGAAGCTGACTTTTTAGGAACTTCTGTTAAGCGTACTTCATATTCTCCACCTTGCCCACTGAACAAAGTGGCTTGTTCTCCTACTTGCGCTCGCAATACCTTAACCCAATGATGAAATACGGTTTCAGTCAGCTCAACTGTCGTATCGACAGCCAAATCCGTTTCAATATAAAAGCGAGGCATTCAGTTTAACTCACAAGTAAGGAATTCAATTTTTTGATTTAAGCTAAGCCAAGATCAAGCACAAGCTGACGGTTAGGTTCAGTATGGTTCATCGTATAAAAGTGCAAACTTGGCGCACCACCTGCGATAAGGCGTTCACACAGTTTAACAACCACCTCATGACCAAAGGCTTTAATACTGGCAGAGTCATCACCATAAGTCACAAGCTGCTTACGGATCCAGCGTGGAATTTCAGCGCCCGTACCATCTGCAAAGCGTATCAAATTACTTGCATTGGTAATTGGCATGATACCTGGAGCAACAGGGATATCAATTCCTGCTTTTTGGATACGATCTACAAAATAGAAATAAGCATCTGGATTGAAGAAGAATTGAGTAATGGCTGCATTTGCACCAGCTTTTACCTTTTCAACAAAGTGTTGAATGTCCACATCAGAGTTATCTGCTTGAGGATGCATTTCTGGATATGCAGCAACTTCAATTTTAAAGTGATCAGCAGAGTGTTCACGGATAAAACGCACAAGATCAGTTGCATAAGGAAGTTCACCGAGCCCAACTTGCCCTGATGGTAAATCACCACGAAGTGCAACAATACGGTCAATACCCTGTGCTTTATAAATATCCAGTAATTCTGCAATACGTGCCTTGTCATCACCAATACAAGAAAGATGTGGTGCAACAGGAGTACCTTTGCCATTGAAGTCTTTAATCGCGGCTAAAGTGCGCTCACGAGTAGAACCACCAGCACCATAAGTAATCGAAAAAAACTCTGGATTGAATTGTTGTAATTCTTGATGAACGATTTTAAGTTTTTCCGCACCTGCATCGGTTTTTGTTGGGAAAAACTCAAACGAAATAGGAATACGTTTGCTCATGTTTAAGTCCTTTTTATCAATGCTTTTCTAAGGTCTTTTCACGTCTGCCTCATCCTCACCTCAAAAGGAGAGGATGAGGCTTTGAATTTATTCAATCAAAAAATTCAAAGCCCAGGGCAGAGCAGTTTAAAACTTAGTATTTATAAGCCTCAGATTTAAACGGACCTTCAACCTCAACGCCCAAGTAGTCTGCTTGTTCTTGAGTCAGTTGTGTTAACACACCACCAAAACCAGCAACCATTGCAGCAGCAACTTCTTCATCCAATTTTTTAGGAATCAATTCAACACGGATTTTTGCAGCTTTTTGATCTTCTGGAAGATCTGCAAATTTTTCAGCAAATAGATGCATTTGGCCTAATACTTGGTTGGCAAATGAACCATCCATCACACGAGAAGGGTGACCAGTTGCATTGCCTAAGTTAACCAAACGACCTTCAGATAAAAGAATCAAATAATCATTTTCATTTTCTGTACGGTATACTTGGTGTGCTTGTGGTTTAACTTCAACCCATTTGTAGCCACGTAAATAGTTGGTATCAATTTCAGTATCGAAGTGACCGATGTTACATACTACTGATCCTGCTTTTAACGTATCTAACATTGCTGAGTCGCACACGTGGTGGTTACCAGTTGTGGTCACAATGAGGTCAGTATTTTGAAGAAGGTCTAAGTTAATATCTTCTTTCTTACCTGTTTGAACACCATTTTTGTATGGAGAAACGACTTCATAACCGTCCATACATGCTTGCATTGCACAGATTGGGTCAATCTCAGTCACGCGAACGATCATGCCTTCTTGACGAAGTGATTGAGCAGAACCTTTACCTACATCACCATAACCAATCACCAGCGCACGACGTCCAGATAAAAGCATATCTGTACCACGTTTAATGGCATCATTCAGAGAATGGCGGCAACCGTATTTATTGTCATTTTTAGACTTAGTAATCGAGTCATTGACATTAATTGCTGGAACTTTCAATGTTCCGTCACGGAACATTTCATGTAGACGTTGTACGCCTGTAGTTGTTTCTTCAGTGATACCATGAATTTTAGCGATGAGTTCAGGATATTTTTCATGAACAACAGCAGTTAAGTCACCGCCATCATCTAAAATCATGTTGGCATCCCAAGGTTTGCCATTTACATTGATTTGCTGTTCAAGACACCACATGTATTCTTCTTCAGTCTCACCTTTCCAGGCAAATACTGGAATACCTGAAGCAGCAATAGCCGCAGCAGCATGGTCTTGAGTCGAGAAGATGTTACATGAAGTCCAACGTACTTCTGCACCAAGTTCAACCAGTGTTTCAATCAAAACAGCGGTTTGAATGGTCATATGGATACAACCAAGAATTTTTGCACCAGCAAGTGGTTTTGCTGCTGAGTAACGTTTACGTAAACCCATCAATGCTGGCATTTCTGCTTCAGCAAGTTTGATTTCTTTACGACCGTAATCGGCTAGGGAAATATCAGCAACTTTATAATCTGTAAATGAAGCATTAACCGCGTTCATCACGATATCCTTTATAAATAACAAATATTGATCATTCAGTTCGCGGATGCCGTTGTTGACCAGCACGAATGTCTGACCGAATCGTCGAGCCTAGCGATTTCACATTTATGTGCCTGTGAAAAAGTCGCAGCATCCCTCGACTGGCGACTATTGTACCTAGATTTTATTAGAGTTCAAATGTAGTTGGTTAATATTCAACTAAAAGATAGAATTAGCTTTTGGGCAAAATCTGTATGAAAAATAGTTCAGCACCAATAAAGCGATCAACATCATAATAAAGGCAAATAATGCATTCACATCAAATCAAACAATATTTAGGCGTTATATTTGTAGCTGTATTTGTGATTTTTGGCATATTTTTCTATTTCATTGCTGATGAAAATATTCACATTTTTTCTCTATGTGTTCTTGTTCTATATTATTTTCTCTGTATTTCTAGGGCGTAAATTTTCTCTTTCCAAGCACAGCCATGTGCATGCTTTGGTGTTGATCTGTAGTTATTTTATTTTGCAGTGTGTTTATACCGCTTCACCACGTATACAATTTGAAGAATTTAAGCTCTGGCATCCGACTTGGGAAAAAGCACAACAACACGTCCGTATCATTGATTACTCCGCTGAGCGCTATCAAATTGGACGCAGTGCCAGTTTTGCTTATATGAATGTGATCTATGAATATCGTTATCACCATCAGCTCTACACAGTCGAACAACCCGATATTGCTCGGCAGTATTATCTTTGGTTTACAGATCAATTTGATACTTTAAAGCAATCTTTGCAACAGAAGCTTGAACATTCAATAAACAAGCATGAATTTGAGGTTTGTGGGTCAATCCTGCACAACCCCAAGACGCTTTTTTATTTTATTCTCAGGGTTGGTTTGATTTAAGAGGGTCGTGGCTCGCTAAGATCATTTTTATTGTTCAATATTTTTTGATTTTTGCAGTGGCTATTGTTGGATCAATGTGTGTAGTTGGACAGTCAAGAAAACATTTATCAGGTTTTAGCCAAGCACTGAATCGCCAACCCACTTGGCTGAGATATGTGTTAATCACTGTGATATTTACCGGAAGTGTTTTGACTTTGCTTTTTCTTTGGATTGGTTTTATGGTTTTAAAAAGTCAGTACTGGGGCTGAAAAAATGATGGATATCGTTAAAATAATTGATTTACATATCTTTGCACTCAAGCAAGCGATTGAACAACGTAAAAGTTTGGTCAAAGCCATTTTTAGTTTTTATGAAAAATTACCTGATTTTTATGTTTTTATTGAAAAAACTATCAAATCACTGTAAATAAAACTCAATTATTTGATGATATTGATCATGAGCTTTTGATTCACTATCAACAAAAGATACAACGTTCTAATGCAGCAATTGATGAATATGCAGATGATTATGAGGAACTGGATGAAATCGAAGTGATTTGCTTAGATGCTTTTTCAATGATGGTTTCAAATCAACATAAATCTCAAGCATTGGTGGCTTTATTGAGTGCGGTCATTGAGGTGTTGGACTACTATCAAAACTTTTCAGATCAACCAAAGTATTGGAATGCCATATTAGAAAAAGAAGTTCTTTTTCAAGAACAGATCATGAATGATATTTCGACTCACATTACTTTTGATGTCGCTATTTATTCTCATCAATATCAAAATATTGAATTTACTGATTTGGATGGAATCTCATGAAAAAAATCACCATGCTGAGTTCAGTTTTTGTCATCATGCCTGTACTTGCTAATGATTCAACAGGTTATGTGGGGACAGGTGGAATCCAATACCTTAAAAATAAAAATATTGCGATGTACAGTGAAGATTTATGGATCAGTAAGAAGTTAATTAAAGTTGATTATCAATTTAAAAATCTCAGTAATCAGGATATTACCGAAACAGTTTTATTTCCATTGCCCCCATTGGATAACAAAGGCGATGGTGATTTTGCACATACTGAACAATTATTAAAAAGTTTTAAAATCGAGGTGAATGGAAAAACGATAATACCTCAAATGCAAGTGCGTGCTTTTATGAAACCTCTAAATAAAGGTGATGTAGATTTTAGTGCAAAAGAAATCGATGTCACTGAGGAATTTAAGCGCTGTGGTTTTTCTGAAAAAGACTTACTCAACCCTTGGACTGACACCTATGAAAGTAAGTTCTTTTCGTCCAAGATTTACGATTGTAAACAGCCGAAAATTCAAAAACTCATACAAGGTTACACAAAGGATCAAGATATTTATTGGTCAGGTCAAGTCATTTATAGTTGGAAGCAAACCTTTAAAGCCAATTCAATAACACAAGTTCGACATCAATATCAGCCATTGTTAGGCGGTTCTGTTGCGCTATACCCAGATGAATATAATCAGCAATTTTGTATGGATGATCATTTCAAAAAAGGATTGAAAAAAGCACAATCAGAACATTCACCCTTTAGTGCATTGAGTTATATTTTAACCACTGGAGCGAATTGGGCCAAACCCATTGAAAATTTTAAATTGACGATTGAACGAGATCCGGATGAGTTAGTGTCCTTTTGCTGGAAAGGCAAAGTCAAAAAAATTAGTCCGACCTTGTTCCAAATGGTTGAAAAGAACTTTATTCCAAAGCAAGATTTAGATGTAATTTTTGTGTATTTGCGCAATTAAAAAAACTCAGCATCAAGCCCATATTATTAGGCTTGATGCACTGCTTTATTTTTCAGTATCTTCAGTCGTTTTGACTTTATCCGCCCAGAAGTCTGCTTTTTCATCATCAATTTCAACACCTAAGCCATGCTCATAAACACAGACCAAATCATGCATGGCTTGAATTTCACCTAATTTAGCGGATTGTTCTAGAAATTCCACAGATTTAAGTAGATCTTTCTCAACCACATCACCACGACGATAAAAATTAGACAATTCTAATAATGCAGCAGGGTGTTGATGTTTGGCGGCTTGTTCTAACCAGCGATGTGCATGCTCGAAGTAGGCTTTGGATTCATCTGGATCTTCTTCTAAAATTTCTTTTGCATAATAAGTATAGCCTTCACCTAACCAGTACATGGCTTCTACATGTCCTAATTGTGCTGCTTTCAATGCCCATTCTTCGGCGAGTTGATTGTTATCTTCATCCTCACTTTGCATGTAAATTTCAGCAAGTTCAAATTGTGCAGCAGGATTTCCCATCGCAGCACGATTTAACAATTCTGAAGGGATTGAAAGTGGTTTAGACATAAAAATACCAATGTAAAGACAAAAGAGTTTTAATAAAAAAGCCAATCTAAGATTGGCTTAAGAGTATAACTGATTTTGACCAAACAATTTAGACCAGTAGGATGATGCCTGTAATACAACTCACAATGAGGCAGATGATTGCTACAGCTTTTATTTTAGCGCTGTAATAGCTCAACAATGATCCTACGAATAATGCGGAAAAAGTGAGTATGCCCACCCACAGACTCAGCATACTACTCGGTTTTCCTGACATTAAGCAGATGATTAAGGAGATGAACAATAAGCCCCAACCTGGCAGTGTTGCAAATAGGGTGGGTTTTTTTGCTAATTCATGACCATAAATTTGTTTTTGATGCTTTGACATAGAGCTGGCAAGTGCAATCATCGCTAAACTGGATATAGACCAAATCAATAAGAAGAAAATCATACAGCGATCTCCTTGGTTGATGGTACATTTTTAGCTTTTTTGACTGGAAGCCCTTTGTGTTTTTTGACTTTATAAAATGACAAGAAAAACAAAATTGCGATTGCCAATGTCATTAAATCAAAAGATGCAATCATCCATTGATCATTGGCAATACTGTTCCAAAGTGCTTGACCGCCTGTCATAAAATTAATGAGTGGTAACAGGGCATAGGCAACGGTTGCCAGCATTAAAAGTTCTAACCAAGCCTGACGATGTGGTCGGATTGCCGCATAAATTAAACTTGCAAGCCATGCGATAAAGAAGGCAGGAATTTCCCAGTTTAGACGTGCTTCTACTTCAAAAGGAATAAAACGATTGGCATAGAAATAAGCTGCACAAGCAATTGGTAATCCAATCACTGCAGCAATATTCATGACCTCTACAAAGCGATAGCCAAAAGATTTATGACCTTGTTTTTGCTGTTGAGGTGCTCTTTTTACACACCACAAGATCAAGCCCGTAGCCACCATTAAAGTGCCAAGAACACCTGAAAAGAACAATAACCAGCGGAAAGTCAAATCTAGTCCACGTGCTTCATGTAAGACAGTCACAACGTTGTAGATACCCATTGGTACAGAAGTATTTCTGGCTTGTAAATCATCAGAGATGTCCTTCCCCGTAACTCCATCAAACTTTAAAACAGGATATACACCACGTTGTATTACACTTTTTGCATAAAGTGCTCGAAGTTCAATACTTACATTGGTGGTGTTTGGTGCAATGATCTGAATTGACGCAATTGGATTGTCTTTCCACTGGCTTTGTGCATTTGCAATAATTGGTGCTAAATCAGTGAGTACTGCGGGCTGCCCAGCTTCTTGTTGATGCTTAGCACGTCTTTCACCACGTGAACGTTGCTCATTGCCAGCAGTTTGTTGAGCTTGACCACTTTGCCCCTGAGCTGTGTTTGCAGTTCCGTTACGATTTTCTGTTGTTCGATTACGTGCATTATTCTGTTGAGTACCACCACGCATTTCCTGAAAAAACTCTTGTCGATCTTCATAAACTTGGTTGATCCCCCAAGGCATAAACATAAACATGAGCAGTAACAGACCACTAAATGTGATCATGATATGAAAAGGGAGTGCAAAAACCGCTGTAGCATTATGAGCATCTAACCAAGAGCGTTGTCCTTTCCCAGAACGGAAAGTAAAGAAATCTTTAAAGATTTTTTATGTGTAATGATGCCACTGATGATCGCGACAAACATTAACATGGTTGCTAGACCGACTAACCAACGTGCCCAAATCCGATCTACGCCATAGAGTTCAAAGTGAAAGCGATAGAGAAAACCACCACCCCGAGTGTCTCGTGCTTCGATGACTTGACCTGTTGCACTGTCAATGGTGATGCGTTCACCACCACGGCGGGCTTGTAAATCTTCACCTTGTTTGCGGATGTTTAACTCAGTGGTGGTTTGTCTCGAATTTGGCAATTGGATGGTCCAACTGCCTGCATCGGGATAATTCTTCTGTAAGTAATTTAAAGCAACTTGAGTTTGTTGTAATTGCGATGAGCTTGGAACAGATTGGTGAGTTTCAGGTTTCATCCAAACAGAAATTTCTGACTGAAAAAAGCTCAAAGTTCCTGTTAAAAAAATCGCATAGAGTAACCAACCCAGAATTAGACTTGCCCATGTATGTAGCCAAGACATGGATTGGCGTGGACCTTCAACTTTTGCATCTACACGCATGTTAGTTCCCCATCATTTTTAAAATGATCAATAAAATAATGCATGGAACAATGATCCCTAAACTGGCTTTGAAGGTTTTGTTGACCATAAATACCCAAATGAAAGTAGCGCAATGAATACAGAAAGCAAGCAGGGTAGATGCCATCGCAGCTGAGGCTCGATAATCTGCAAAAGTTTTTGCGATCACCATAGCGGACAAAGAGGCAAGTAAGTAGCCACCTAAAATCGCCAAGGCAAATCGATAAAAAATCATGACGCGGTATTTTAATAGGGAGGGCGTGGATTTAGCTCGTGCAGAGACAGTCGGAGTTGAAACTGATGCACTCAGCGCATCGAGTTCAGTCTGGCTATTATAGTATAGGCAATCAAATCAATAAAGGTAAAAATTAAGTAAATAATAACAATTATCATTTACTTTTTAAACATAAAAGTTAAATTTCATTCAAATAAAGCAGTGGATTAATTTTAAATTTTATGAGTTCATCGAATAAAACCTAGTCGAATTTGTTGAAAAAAATGTGTAATTTTATTGATCTATCGAATTTAATCCGATTTTATTTTTACAATAATTATGTCTAACACAAAGCTAACAGCGTATTTTTACAATAATTTATATCTTGTAATGACCGCAAAAAAATATGGAAATAAAAAATGTTCATACATGCAGATGATGCAAAACAGCTGGCAGCAAATTCAAACTTGAATATCGAATTATACAAAATTCGCCTTGCTCAAATGATTGAGGAAAATGCAAAGCAGGGCAATACCGCAGTATTTACAGTTTTACCAAAGCATTTAGCTTTAGAAGATATACGAGCACTCTCCTCAGAGTTGACACAATTGGGTTATCACATTCGTTTTGAAGTCGATGAGTTTTTTTATACGTTCAATGTGTTTTGGAACTAATGATTCAATCGAAGATACGCCTTGTAAATATCGACGATTGAACAAAAAGCGGTATCCAATCAAGACTGTTGGCTTTGATATTCGTTGATGACTTCAAGCGCTGCTCGGAAAGCTTCCTGAGTTGTCGGTGCGCCACAATAAGGAAGGCTGTGTAAAAGAACTTCCTGTATTTCTTCTACGCTTGCGCCATTGTTTAAAGCCCCACGAATATGGCCCTTAAGTTCAGTTGGACTTTTTTGTGCGACCAAAAATGCGATAGTGATCAATGAGCGATATTTACGAGGCAATACATCTTCACGTTGCCAAGTTGAACCCCATGCATGCTCATTTATCCAGTCTTGCAGTGGTTGTGTAAAAGGCACAGTATTGTCTTGGGCACGTTTGACAAAACTTTCACCCATCACTTCTGTACGGACTTTTAAACCATTCTCATAATCTTGTTTAGACATCATCGTTTTCCTGAACTGTTCTATTTGACACTATACTGAAATCGTCTATTGACCCCATTGGCAATAGGTCTAAGAAAAAGCAGTGAAGATGATTCACTGCTTTTTTGTAAAAGTTATATTGCATTGATAAGGGTGAGTTCCCAAGCGCTTTTAAACTTGCGTATGATGTGGATTATCTAGTTCCAATACATGCTCCAATTTTTCATCAAAAATATCGGTGAGCATACTGTCATAGCGTAACGCATTATATTCTGACAACTTATTTGCAAGATCTTGCTGAATTGCTCCACGGCTGACTGCATCAACCGAATAATAAACTTGAGTTTTTAGATAATCACGGAATGGATTGTTTTGCATGATCAATTCAGCAGCTTCACTCTTTTGACGATCACTCGGCTGTTTGAGCGGTCTGCCAAACGGGAAGCAAACAAATTTAACCAGTCCAGAGGCGATTTGAATCGGGAAGTTATTGAACAAGCCAAAAAATGCTTCTTGTGCCAGATAAAGCGTTTCATCTAAGGCAAGTTGGGCATGTAATTGTTCGGCTTCGGTTCTTTGACCATGTTCATAAAATTTGAGAATCGCCGTTGCAATGAACATATGTGAATGAATATCGGCTAATCGCCCTGAAAGCATTTCTTTACGTTTAATATATCTCCAGCTAAGAGCCCTAAGCACATATCTGCGGTCAGCGCAAAATCTGCACTGAAGCGATTGATGATTTTGTAATAAGGTTGAGTAAACTCGTCTGAGGAGTCTGGTCGATGTTGGCTTGAACCAAACCAACCATAAGTAAATGCTCGGGCAGCTCGGTTCAAGGTATAACCTAAATGCTGGTAGAGCATGGTATTAAAGGTATCGAGAGCCGCATTTTTATCCTCTGCTTGTAAAAGTTGTAGCTCTTCAAACAAATAGGGGTGACAACGCATAGAGCCTTGCCCAAAGATCATGAGGGAGCGACTTAAAATATTAGCACCTTCTACCGTAATCGAAATCGGAATGGCTTGATACATGTTGGCAAGGAAGTTGCGTGGTCCTTGTTGAATACCTCGACCACCAGTAATGTCCATACCATGGTTGACCAGTTTGCGCATGGTCTCAGTTGCATAGTATTTTGCCATTGCTGTCATTACCGCAGGCTTACCCCCCTTGATTAAGCCCACAGGTGACTAAATAACGGAAAGCTTCAAGTTTATAAGTGCCACTGACGATTTCACTGCTAACTTCTTGTACCCCTTCAAACTTACCTACCGAAAGTTTGAATTGTTGACGAATTTTTGCAAACGCACCTACAGATAAATAAGTCATCTCACTTGCTGCGGTAGACAGGGCAGGCAGTGAAATTCCACGTCCTACGGCAAGACACTCCATCAACATACGCCAACCTTTACCTGCGTTTTCAGCACCACCAATGATCCAGTCGATTGGAATAAAGACATCTCTCCCCTCAACAGTACCATTCATAAAGGGTGAACCGCCCGGATGGTGTCGAGGTCCTACAACAACGCCTTCATGAGATGCAGGAATAAGTGCACAAGTGATGCCATATTCAGTTTTGCTTTTATCACCCAATAGTCCATCAGGGTCATAAAGTTTAAAGGCTAAGCCGACCACAGTCGCGACTGGTGCTAGGGTGATCCAGCGTTTGGAGAAATTCATGATTAAACCAAGCGTTTGTTGCCCTTCAAACTCACCGTAACACACCACGCCTGTATCTGGGATTGCACCTTGCATCAGAACCTGCTTCAGGACTGGTTAGGCCGAAACATGGAATTTCTTCGCCTTTGACTAAGCCAGGGAGATAGCGTCTTTTTTGCTCATCTGTTCCATAGTTGAGCAATAACTCACCCGGCCCTAATGAATTTGGTACCATACAGGTTACCGCAGTGGTCAATGAGCGAGATGCAATCTTGCTCATAATTCGACTTTGTGCAAATGAAGTGAATTCACGTCCGCCATATTCTTTGGGGATGATCAGCCCAAAAAATCCATTTTCTTTAATAAATTGCCAAGTGTCTTCATTTAAATCTTTGTTTTGATGAATTTCCCACTCATTTAATAATTGGCAAAGTTGCTCAACTTCATTGTCTAAAAATGATTGTTCTTCATTCGAAAGCGTTGGGTAAGGGTAATCATTGAATTTCTCCCAATCTGGTGCTCCCATAAACAGTTCTTTTTCCCACCAACTGGTACCTGCATCAAGTGCTTCACGTTCAGTGGTGCTCATACTTGGCATCGCGTTGGCGAGTGTCTTATAAGCAGGTTTGGTAAACACTTGCATTCGCAACGGTTCAATGACTAACACCAGACTGATAAGAATCAGTGGAAGACCAAGGAGCAGTGCCCATGGACTGATCAATGCAGCGAAGATTGAAATCACTATGGTGATCACAGCCCCTATGTTTCGAGACAGTGCGAAAAAGAAAATAGCCCAAAGCGTGATGATTTGAATAAGTATCGCGATGAGTAATAGCATAAACATATTACCTCTAGAGTTTTAATATTAGTTTTGAGAAATACGAACACGTTATGGCATTAGATTTATTCTTTCATTAAAAAAATAAGGTGAAAAAATAAACATATTATTTATTAATAACGATTTTTTATCTAAACATTAAGGTAAAAGTATTGTTGTTTTGTGAGTATAAGTTAATCAATCTTGGTCACGATCCTACTCAAAGTCCAAACTCGTGCGATAAACAGAGTTTGTTGGGTATTTATTCTATGAATACTTTTCAATTTGTTTGCAGTTTCAGTTTTGAACTGATTGAGCGCAATCCAGTGTGAATCCTATATTTATTTTAAAGAATGAATCTGTTGATGTTATAAATTTGTGTTAATTTCCAGAATATTGATGATTTTTATTAAAAATGCTTAAATTTTGTGCAAATATTCGCTTTGATGCAATATTTGTGATGTACCATTTTTTTTCGAAATGTCGTTATCACAGATCTTGCGTTGACTCTCATAGCATGAAGGCTGATACTCTCAGGGTTAATTTTAAGCAAATCGGTTCGTAGGAGCTGGGTCACAAGCTCGGTTCTCAAAAACACAATCAAAAGCAAGGGGCTATATATGGCTGGTGGAAAGTCAACAATCATTTACACACTGACTGACGAGGCGCCACTATTGGCGACTTATTCGCTACTGCCGATCATTGAGACCTTTACTAAGCCAGCTGGCGTAGAGATTGTCAAAACTGATATTTCTGTAGCTGTGCGTGTCCTCGCTGAGTTCGCGGACTATTTAAGCGATGAACAAAAGGTATCTGACAACCTTGCACAGTTAGGTCGTCTTACTCAAGATCCAGACACTAATATTATCAAACTCCCGAACATCAGTGCTTCTGTTGCTCAGTTAGCAGCATGCATTAAGGAACTTCAGTCTAAGGGCTATGCAATCCCTGATTATCCAGAAAATCCGACTACTGAAGAAGAAAAAGCAATCAAGACTCGTTATAGCAAATGTCTTGGTTCAGCAGTAAACCCAGTATTGCGTGAAGGTAACTCTGACCGCCGTGCGCCTGCTGCTGTTAAAAACTATGTGAAAAAACACCCGCACTCTATGGGTGAATGGAAACAGTGGTCGCAAACTCACGTTTCTCACATGGATGAAGGTGATTTCTACCACGGTGAAAAGTCAATGACACTTGACCGTGCGCGCAACGTGAAAATGGAATTAATTACAACAACAGGCGAAACGATTGTACTTAAGCCAAAAGTTGCACTCCAAGATGGTGAAGTGATTGATTCAATGTTCATGAGCAAGAAAGCACTTTGTGATTTCTATGAAAAAGAACTTGAAGATTGCCGTGAAGCAGGGATTTTGTTCTCTTTACACGTAAAAGCAACCATGATGAAAGTTTCACATCCGATCGTATTCGGTCACTGCGTGAAAATTTATTATAAAGATGCTTTTGAAAAACACGGTAAATTGTTTGATGAGCTCGGCATCAACGTGAATAACGGTATGGCGGGTCTATACGAAAAAATCGCGACTTTACCAACATCTCTACGTGAAGAAATCATTGAAGATCTTCATGCTTGCCAAGAACACCGTCCTGCATTGGCAATGGTGGATTCTGCTAAAGGTATCACTAACTTCCATTCACCGAATGATGTCATTGTTGATGCGTCAATGCCTGCGATGATTCGTGGTGGTGGTAAAATGTGGGGTGCTGATGGCAAACCTTATGATTGTAAAGCAGTAATGCCTGAATCTACATTTGCACGTATTTACCAAGAAATGATTAATTTCTGCAAATGGAATGGTAATTTTGACCCACGTACGATGGGTACTGTGCCAAACGTAGGTTTGATGGCGCAAAAAGCTGAAGAATACGGTTCTCATGACAAAACTTTTGAAGTTTCAGCTGCTGGTGTTGCAAACATCACTGACCTAGAAACTGGTGAAGTTTTGATGTCACAAAATGTTGAGGAAGGCGATATCTGGCGTATGTGTCAGGTGAAAGATGCACCAATTCGTGACTGGGTAAAACTTGCTGTAACTCGTGCGCGTAACTCTGGTATGCCTGCAATTTTCTGGCTTGACCCATACCGTCCACATGAAAATGAATTGATCAAGAAAGTACAAAAATACTTGAAAGAGCATGATACAACGGGTCTTGATATTCAAATCATGTCTCAAGTTCGTGCGATGCGTTATACACTTGAGCGTGTTGCGCGTGGTCTAGATACAATTTCTGTAACCGGTAACATCTTACGTGATTACCTCACAGACTTATTCCCAATTATGGAATTGGGTACTTCTGCGAAAATGTTGTCTATCGTTCCGTTAATGGCGGGTGGTGGTATGTACGAAACAGGTGCGGGTGGTTCAGCGCCTAAACACGTACAACAACTTGTAGAAGAAAACCATTTACGTTGGGATTCTCTTGGTGAGTTCTTGGCATTGGCTGTTTCTTTAGAAGAAATGGGCATTAAAGAAGACAACGCACGTGCGAAACTACTTGCGAAGACTTTAGACCAAGCGACTGGCAAGTTGCTCGACAATGACAAATCACCTTCACGTCGTACAGGTGAGTTGGATAACCGTGGTAGCCATTTCTATCTTGCGAAGTTCTGGGCTGAAGCTTTGACTGAACAAGAAGAAGATGCAGAATTAAAAGCAAAATTTGCACCTCTTGCACAAGCGTTAGCGGACAATGAGGAAAAAATCATTGCTGAACTTGCAGCAGTTCAAGGTAAGCCAGCAGATATTGGCGGCTACTATGCTGTAGATACAGCTAAAGTTGAAGCTGTAATGCGCCCAAGTGCGACGTTCAATACAGTGCTTGAGAAAATCTAAACGAGTTGGTTTTTAAACCAATCAAATTATAGATTAGAGAAAATCGGTGCTTAGGCACCGATTTTTTTATGATTTGAGTTTATTCTTGAACTTATTTAATTTGACCTCAGTACTGTTCAGATAAATGTTAAGTATTTGCAGTACCTAGACATAAAAAAAGCCCACCAAGGTGAGCTTTAAGTATCATTAAATTTTAACGACCATTACGTCCACGACCTCGTGGAGCTTTGCTATTTGGACGTGTAGTTCCATTGGTTTTACGACGCGGTTTTTCGCTGTCATCCATCTGCCAAATACGTTTAGTTCCAGATTTTTTAGTAGAACCATCTTTGTTCTTACGTACCATCGGTTTTCCGCCAGTACCGCCTGGTTTTTTAACATAAGAACGTGAACGATAGGGTTCTTCCGCAGAAATATTTTGAAAATCAGGATAAAGCAATGGTTCGATTTCTTTTGTTTCGCCCGGCTGTAAACCCATCTGAACTAAATCAATTGCACCGATTTTAGTGCGAATCAAACGTAAAGTTGGAAAACCAACAGCGGAGGTCATACGACGTACTTGACGATTACGCCCTTCACAAATCGAAATTTCTACCCATGAAGGGATATTGGCACGGAAACGTACAGGTGGATCACGGTCCCATAACCATTCTTGTTGTTCCACTTTAGCCGCTTGAGCGGGTAAGGTTATACCGTCTTTTAACTCAACACCTTTACGTAACTGCTCAAGTGCTTCTTCAGTAATATCACCATCGACTTGAACCAAATAGGTCTTAAACTTTTTATTGGTTGGATTGGTAATATACTGATTTAGACCACCATGATCAGTTAAAAAAACTAAACCTTCAGAGTCCATATCAAGACGACCAGCTATACGCAAGCTAGGATCGTCAACGAAGTCAGATATGGTCATATGTGCTTCGTCTTTACGAAATTGGGAGAGGACGTCATAGGGTTTGTTTAGAATGACAATTTTCACTTTAAGCCACTAATATATATAAATAAAATTTTTGGGGTTTGATTTGTTACCCGATTGAATACCCGTTTTAATAAAAATGGGGTGGTTTAGGTTGCAAAAAAGCCCAGTTGATTGTGGACTACTATAACAGATTCAGCTTTGTATTCTTCAACTTTATTTGTCATCAAGTCAGGAACATAAAATACATCGTGTGTATGGTTAGCCATTTGTATGTCTAAAGACATAGGTAAATTCTTTTATACTTGAATTGTGAGGTTTTCAATTGCTTAAATTATCGGTATCTTTGATTAAAAATAAAGAGTTTAAGTGATGAAAAAAATACTGCAAGGTGGCGGGGCAACAATTGCAATGATCATATTGCTCACAACTTCAGGCTGTACAGGAGCTTTAATTGAGACTGTAGCAAAAGTAATTCCTGAAGAGAAACAAAATAAAGAACCTCTACGAAAGTTAAATCAAAATCTACAACATGCTTATCAAGTGAAAGTTTCATTGAAAAATCCACCGGGAGATTTTCAACAAATCACTGGAGGTGTGGGGTTTGATGTTGAAAACCCTGCATGTGGTAAACACCATCCTATATCTGGCATAGTTCCAAGTATCTCAAGTCATGAGTCTATAGCACTGAGTAAAGTTTCAGATCACGAATACACAGGAGTTTTTTATTCTGACATGATTTTAGATGGAGATTATTATGGAAGAGGTGTGTGTAAATGGAAATTAAGTAGTGTAAGCGCAAGGTTTTCCAATAAAGTCGATACGCTAACCAGTGGGTATTCAATATTTTTAATTGAAAATTCAATCCAAAATCAGAATACAAATACTCGATATTATTGGAATGGCTACTATCGTCCTGCGGATCTACCAAGTTTTATCGATTCAGGGCACAAAGATTTGGCTCAGGTTCCAGAAAATAGAAAAAATGAATTCTTCTCAATCACCATCAGTGCGAAAAAATTAAACTAAGCGCTTTTCTGATCGTAAAAACCACTTTGGTGGTTTAATTTTCTAAATTTCAGCATTTAAAATAGAAGTGACTGCTAACTTTTGCAAATTAGATTCTATACAGATTTTTATGAGCAAAATTTGGATTAAAAAAAGCGAGATCAGATGTCCACTTATTTAAAGATGTTGTGATAAGCCAGCAATGAGAATGATTTGAATGTTTGATCGAGACTTAATTTCTATAAAAAATGAATACGATAACAACATTAAATCATGAAACAATACGTTCTATTAAGTTGAGAAATGTTGTTATTCCTCGTATAAATCTCAAAAAAATATCGAATTCGATTACACTAATTTTGTCAAAGTGGTCGAAAGTATTGCCTAATTGGTAAATACTTTTGGATGAACGAACTATAATAAAATGGAGAGCCTGCGTAATGGGTTATCAGAAGATCGTTATACCTGCAGATGGTAGTAAAATTACTGTAAATGCAGATTTGTCACTGAATGTTCCCAACCATCCGATTATTCCTTTTATTGAAGGAGATGGTATTGGTGTGGATATTACACCTGCTATGAAGGCAGTGGTCGATGCCGCAATTCAAAAAGCTTATAGTGGCAAACGTTCGATCGAATGGATGGAAGTTTACTGTGGTGAAAAAGCCAATAAAATTTATGGCACTTATATGCCTGAAGAAACTTTTGAAGCACTTAGAGAATTTGTAGTTTCGATAAAAGGCCCACTCACCACACCTGTAGGCGGTGGAATTCGTTCACTCAATGTTGCACTACGTCAAGAATTAGATCTATATGTTTGCGTGCGACCTGTGCGTTGGTTTAAGGGTGTGCCATCACCTGTGCAACATCCTGAACAGACAGATATGGTAATTTTCCGAGAAAATTCAGAAGATATCTATGCAGGTATTGAATGGAAAGCTGACTCCCCAGAAGCAAAAAAAGTGATTAAATTTCTTAAAGAAGAAATGGGTGTCACTAAAATCCGTTTTGAAGATAATTGTGGTATTGGGATTAAACCTGTTTCAAAAGAAGGGACCCAACGTTTGGTGCGCAAAGCAATTCAATTTGCAATTGATAATGAAAAGCCAAGTGTGACTTTGGTCCATAAAGGCAACATTATGAAATACACTGAGGGTGCTTTCAAAGAGTGGGGTTATGAATTGGCTATTGACCGTTTCGGTGGTGAGCTGATTGATGGAGGGCCTTGGGTTAAAATTAAAAACCCAAGAACAGGCAAAGACATCATTATTAAAGATGTGATTGCAGATGCTTTTTTACAGCAAATTTTAATGCGTCCTGCTGACTATTCCGTGATCGCGACCTTGAACTTAAACGGTGATTATATTTCTGATGCACTTGCGGCAGAAGTAGGCGGGATTGGTATTGCACCCGGTGCAAATATTGGTGGTGCAATTTCTGTTTATGAAGCAACACATGGAACAGCGCCTAAATATGCTGGACAAGATAAGGTAAATCCGGGATCTATTATTCTTTCAGCAGAGATGATGCTTCGTGATATGGAATGGACTGAAGCCGCCGATTTAATTATCAAAGGCGTTTCAGGCGCGATTTCTGCAAAAACGGTCACTTATGATTTTGAGCGTTTAATGCCGGGAGCTACGCTACTTCGTTGTTCAGAGTTTGGACAAGCGATAATTGAAAATATGGATAATTAATCCAGAGACAACTTAATCTAAGGTCTGCCAAGTGCAGACCTTTTTTATCAAGATTATTCATTAACGATGCACAGCTACTGTAACATCAGCAAAATCAAAGCATGGCTCTGTTTGCATTTTAAATATTGGCATTGCCTGAGACGAACATTGCCTGTGTAAATCGTTCGAAATTTTCTCAAAATATCAGATTGCAGTAATAGCTTAATGAGGTAAGTTTCCAAGCAGGGGATACACTTTTTATCTCTTTATAAGCTGGATGTTTTCAATATCTATTTATTTCGAATCGCATGTTATAGATACCATGTATACCACTATCATTAAATAATTTATATTCGTTTTTAATGCTCTTATATTTAAAAAAGTTGTTCATTCATTCATGATTTTATTCAACTTTAGACTGCTTGTGATTGTACTTCATTTGGATTGCTGTAGACTGAATTTAGATTCTATTCATACGTTAAATTATTATATTTAAAAAGGTTTAGTTCCATGAATAAAGAAATAGATCCAAACGTACTACTTGCGCCTAAAGATCAGCTTAATTTTATTCATCAAGACCAACAATTCATTGATCAAAATATCACAGCATCCCAAGCCTATTACTTGATGACCAGTAAGCCACCAAAATGGTTAAAGATTGCTTTTAAAATTCGAGACTTTTTCAGCCAACATCTGGGCGGTGTACAGCCTATACAAGGTTTTAATTCTCAAACTGAAGCGCTTGAGTTGGGAGGAAAAGCAGACTTTTTTGATGTTATTCAAGTTTCTAAGCATGCGCTTTTTTTGCAATCAACCGATAAGCATTTAAGTGTGTTGGTGGTGCTAAAGATCGATAACTATGATGAGCAGAAAAATCAGCTTAGAATTTATACCAGTGTTGTTACTTATAATTTTTTTGGGAAATTTTACATGCTTCCCGTTTCTATGGTACATGGTGTGATTGTACGTCGCCTATTGAGAAATTTGAAATAGCATGGAATTTACCACAATGTGGACATGACAAAATGCTGTATAAATTTGGCAAAAAAAGTCATATTTCCCCCTTTATTGTGATATGAAAATCAGAAATTAAAAAAACTCCTGTGTAAATAGCAATTTAGCTCATTTGTTGATATTTTGTTGAAACTTAAATGGAGTGCGTGTTGTGAAAAAAGTCGTGTTGGTTATTTTAGCTTTAGGGTTTTCTCATCACGCTTTAGCTAAAGAAGTATATAAATGTGTGGTTAAAGGTTCAGTAACTTATCAGTCTCGACCGTGCGCAGGTACTGCTACAGTAAATCCACAACAACAACTCCAACAAAAATTGACCCAACGTACAGCTACTCAAAACTCACAACAGGTGAGGTCTCAACCTGAGATGCACAAATATTCTCAACAACAGCATCTTCAGCGTCATTCGAGTAATGGTACGATCAATGAAATCCCAGATACAGTTGAAGGAAAAAAGAAGAGTTTAGCAATTGCGCAAGCTGCTTATCAGTCTGCTAAAGATCGATGATTTCGTTGTATTGATGATGAATGATTTGATGGCTAAAGCTTTGATTTTTAAGATGCTGGCTAAAAGCAAAGCTAAAGTTGTATCTTGAATAAGACTTTATTAACAAATGAGTCTTTGATCAATTTTCGATTTTTCATATATTGAATAAGTTTGTTCTGTTATATTATTCCGCCTACTTATATTTATTGAGAGATTTAAATGTATGTCACAGACAAGTTCGAAGAAGTTTCCTAAAGTTTATTTGCTTGCGGCATTGGGATTATTATTTCCAGTTTTTTTAGTGGGGATGGCATTTTTAGCTGCAAAAAGTGATGCAGAAACTCAGCGAGAGTATGATCGAATTCGTCAAGAACATGCAGAACGGATTGAATTACAAAAACAACAGCAAAAATCGCAGCAAAAGACACCACTCAAACAAACCAGAATTCTAGTACTGTATCTTAATCAGATCACAGCAAAAAGTCTTGACCAATAAAAACCGCCATTTGGCGGTTTTTATTTTTTAAACTTAATTATTTGTTTTTGTCTTTTAACTGAGGAACTGCAGAACCCGTACCTACAGCCAATAAACCTGTATTTGTATAGATGCTGAGTTTTGCACGTGTATCGGTAATATCAAGATTACGCATGGTTAATTGACCAATACGATCGGCAGGGCTAAACATTGAATCACCTTTTTCCATCGTCAAACGCTCAGCTTCATAAGTGAGGTTTTCAGATTCAGTGTTCATGATGGTATAGTCATTACCACGACGTAATTCTAAAGTTACTGTACCTGTAATGGCTTTTGCTACCCAACGCTGTGCTGTTTCACGAAGCATTAATGCTTGAGAATCAAACCAACGACCTTGATACAATAAACGTCCTAAACGTAAGCCGTTAATACGATATTGTTCGATAGTGTCTTCATTGTGAATACCAGTAACAAGGCGTTCATATGCAATATGAAGTAGAGCCATCCCTGGAGCTTCGTAAATACCACGAGATTTTGCCTCAATGATACGGTTTTCAATCTGGTCAGACATGCCTAGACCATGACGTCCACCAATACGGTTTGCTTCAAGAATAAATTCAACAGGGTCTTCAATACGTTTGCCATTTAATGCAACAGGGAAGCCTTCTTCGAAAGTTACAGAAACTTCTTCAGCTTCAACTTTTACGTCATCTTTCCAGAACGCAACGCCCATAATTGGATCAACAATTTTGATACCAGCATTGAGATATTCAAGATCTTTAGCCTCATGTGTCGCACCCAACATGTTTGAATCTGTTGAATAGGCTTTCTCTTTCGACATTTTGTAATCAAAACCATTGTCGATTAAGAATTGCGACATTTCAGCACGGCCACCCAACTCATCAATAAATTGTTGATCTAACCACGGCTTATAGATTTTAAGTGCAGGATTAGTCAACAAACCATAACGGTAGAAACGTTCAATATCGTTTCCTTTGTAAGTTGAGCCATCACCCCAAATGTTTACGTCATCTTCTTTCATTGCGGTAACAAGCATGGTCCCTGTTACTGCACGACCCAATGGTGTTGTGTTGAAATAAGGAACACCACCTGTACTGATATGAAATGCGCCACACTGAATCGCAGCAATACCTTCTAATGCAAGTTGTAAGCGGCAGTTCACTAAGCGTGCTTTAACAGCACCGTAGTTTTCAGCTTTACGCGGAATTGCATCGTAGTCATCTTCATCAGGTTGCCCTAAGTTTGCTGTATAAGCATAAGGTTCTGCGCCTTTTTGCTTCATCCATAATAAAGCTGCTGAAGTATCTAGACCACCAGAAAAAGCGATACCCACTTTTTTGCCTACTGGTACATTCTGCAAGATCGTTGCATTGTCAGTCATTGCTCGTCCTAACTATTTCGAAAGAGGCACCACATACATGGGTGGCCATTGAGAATTTTATAAACGCAGTATTATAGCACTCTTCAATACAAATTTTGGGCTGTTGTCGGTGGAAATCATTTTTTTTTAATTTAAAAATAGATTAATATAGCAAAAGCGATGGTTAAACATTAAGTAAAAAACTGAAATAGAATCAAATAACAAGGATAAAAAATTGTGATGAATATAGATAAAAATCAAACTTTATCAACATTGCACAAAATTGTAGCATTTGTCTTGATTTTTGATTTAATAAACATGTTGTATTATATGTTTACAAATCAAGTCCGTTATTTTGTCGGTGCTATATTAGGGAAATTGCTGCTTATAATTATTCATTTTTTATGTGCAAAAGGCGTGAAGTCTGGAAGTTTGTCCAATCGTTTAGGTTTAGTTTTCTTCACCCTTTTTATGCTCAATGCATTTCCTGTTGGTACTTTTCTAGGTGTATTTATGCTGTTTTACTCAGTGTTTAAATGGGAAAATACAGATCAAATAAAACAGCCAAATATAAATTAAAACAGTTAAAATTTAAGAAAAATATCGATCTGTTTAAAGCTGATCATTCAAGCCAATAAATTGCTTTTCAATTGGAGTAAAGACATGCTCACTTCGTGCAATTAAATAAAATCCTATATCTCGATATTGTTCAGGAGTTTCACGGTAATACTCAATATTAAATTTTTTGATCAGTGATTTTGCGATCATGGAAATTCCCATACCCAATTGAGTGAAATTCACCAGCGCTTCATGATCATAAATATGGGTGAGCTCACCTTTTGTTAAGTTGTAGTCCGTATAAATATGATCTAAGGTTGTGGCATAACAACATTCTTCTGAAGCCAACAGAATATTTTGGTGATTGAGGCAATCCTCAAGATTCTCATGGTTAATAACACTTTTACCAATGATAACCAGTTGATCTTCTGCCTTTTGGATATATTGTATGTTTTTCTGTTTGGGATACCCGAGTACATAAGCGATATCTAAATTGCCTGATAAAATTTCATCTTCAATATAGCCTGTTGCACCAGTTTTCATCGTGATTGAAAGCTCTGGATAGGTTTCATAAAGTTGGCTAAAAGACGGGTAGAAGCGCATGCCTCCTAAGCTGGTATTGGTACCAAAACGAAGATATTTTTCTTGTTGATAAATTTTATTTTCAGTCTCTTCCCAAGTGAAGATCATCTTTTTATATTGTTGATAAAGGTTCATACCAGACTCTGTCAGTTCAACCCCCTTAGGTTTACGGATAAATAACTGGCGTTTGTAGTGGTTTTCGATTTTTTTAATTTTTGCGGTCATATTTGACTGCAAATAGTTAAGTTTGTGGGCAGCAGCAGAAATACTCTTCATTTCGGCAACCGTTACAAATGACTTAATATCTCCGATGTCGATATTCATGACAATTCCTCAAACCTATTCGCTTCTAATAAAAATGTTGAATTTTCAAATGCATTAAAAAAAATGATGGATGTATTAAAACATAGCATTATTCATGATGTCATTTATTTTTTAAAATAAGTCTACTTTCCATCTGTATGAGTACAGCAAATGAATCTTAGAGTAATGGGTGCAATCGTTTTGTTGTGTCTCGTTTGGGGATCATTGTGGGGACTGGTCAAACACAGTTTGCAGGTTTTTTCTCCATTTTTATTTATTTCTACACGTTTAATCTTAGTCGCATTGACGCTAATGTTGGTTCAACGTTTATTGAGTAACTGATGTTACGCACTAGCCTTTTTAAAAAAGGAAATTTCAGAATAGGCTGCTTTCAACGATTTTAGATAAAAAGCTTCGCTTTCAAAGCAAAATGATTCATTTGATGAGTAAGCTTTAATTGTTCAAGTTTCAATACACTGCAAATTGATAAAAACAGATGATTACTTTGAGTTCTTACCGTTCTGGTTGGTGACTT
>WNDP01000040.1 GCA_009912575.1 Acinetobacter bereziniae | reverse complement strand
TGAATATCTAAAAGCAGATTGGCAAGGTTTGGTAGATGTACAACTTGCGACATTAAACTGGGTGGATTGGTTCAATAAAAAGCGTGTACATAGTGCTCTAGGTTATGTATCACCATTTGAATTTGAAGCAATGTACTATGATAAGATGAGCCCGTTAGGTCAGGTGGCCTAACTTAAATAAAAATCTCTCCGAAAAACCCGGTACGGTTCAACTTCCAGACCCATTTTCAAATTAGGCGACGTGAATGGATGGTTTAATTTTTAAAATTGGATTAACACTGGTTCTATTTTTTATTGGATGGGGCTTCGGACGATTCATCGAACAAAAGCACTTAAAGGAATTGGCGGATAAAGAACAACGTCTTGCGCATATCCGTATAGATACCAATAAGTTTCAAACTCCTGAACGTCATGGACAATTGATCAGCAGTAATGTTGTCATTTCTCATGATTACTTTAAATACATCATTGCACAAATTCAGAATTTTTTTGGCGGACGTTTAACCACTTATGAAACTGTAGTTGATCGTGCACGGCGCGAAGCAATTGTGCGTTTAAAACAAGAAGCTGAGAATGTAGGATCAACCCATATTATGGGTTTACGTTTAAGTACAACCGAACTTGGCATGCAAGGCGGTATGGTTGAAGTGTTTGCTTATGGTACGGCAACATAATAACTGTATCTGTTTAAACATAGATCATTCATTTTGTTCTATACAGAAATGAATGATCTTGTTTTACTTCATCCAGCTATAGCTGGATAATCTCAGGATTGATTCAACTGTCAAATCTTAGATTTGATCGTAAAAACAACAACTCCATAATGATGCATATAGGCATAGCTTAATGAAAAATTTAGCACTGCAACTCAGCATAGGATTGATCACCATGCTTCCATTGAGCATAAAAGCAGAATTAATTGTACTTGCCTCGCCACAAAGCCATGACAACTACTATGCAAAAGTCAGCGATGATATCTTTGATTTTCATGTCGATTATGCGAAAAAAGTTATTCAACATGGCGACAATGTTGTAATTTTAACAGATCAACAGCTTTATCCAGATTATGTTAAAGCGCTGGGAAAACAGCATGTTGCTATAGCGCCGATGCAAGATATTTGGATGCGTGATTTTAGTAGTGCTAATCCCAATCAACCTATTCTTTTTCGTTATACAGCAGCAGGACAAGGTGGAGGAAAAAAAGCTCAAGCCATTTCCGATGATGTTCAAGCCGACTTTAAAGCGTATAGCCAAAAAGCAGGACTGCAATTTATCCAAACTCCGCTACTGAACGATGGCGGTAATTGGGTTGAAGATGGTTATGGCAATGTAGTGATCAGCACTAAATTTTTATGTGATAATCATTTATCTGAAACTGCTGCACGGCAAAAGCTAATTCAACTGACGGGTGCAAAACATATTGCATTTATTGAAGCAGATGAACAAGGTGGTTTAGAACATGCTGACGGAGTGGTGAGCTTTATCGAAAAAGAAACCGTTGTCATCAACGCATATCCAGAAGATCCTGACTATTCGAAACAACTGAAGGCTGATTTGAAACGAGGCATTCCAAATATCAAAATTCATGAAATCGTGACACCCTACGATGGCAGTCAAATTTATGATGAAAAATTTGGTTCAGCATGTGGCTTATATACCAATATGCTGGTTACTCCTGAACGGATTTATTTTCCACAGTTCGGGATTAAACAAGATGCTGTTGCATTACAACAGATTCGCCAACTGACCAAACGAACCGTTATTCCTGTGCAAACCGCTCAAGTCTGCAAAATGGGTGGTGGTGTTCGTTGTATGTCATGGCAGTTGAGAGGAAAAAATGCGGAATTGATGTCTAAATTTTTAATCAAAGCACCTTAACAATTAACCAAGACTGCAGACGATAAACCAAGATCTACTTTATTGTTAATATTGATATTCATCTTTATAACTTTGAGGAAGTTGATATTGTTTACCATCAAATTTCAATATGAAATGTTGTTGGCTGAAGCGATGATTCACTTCTTGGCACTCCTCTGCAATCAGTTGCGTCTGATAACGTTTAATTTTGCTATTGACCAAAATATCCGTAAATTTTTTGGTTTGATTTTTCTGCATCACTAGCGTAGACGTACGCTCTTCTGCATCCGAATTACAATGCATATCTGTTTCTGCACGATCTCGAGTGACAATCAAACTGTCCAAAATTTGCTTTTTATTTTTCAGATCATATAAATTCAAAAGTTGCATGGAAAATGGATTGGGTTGTGAATGTCCTGAATAATTCAATCTCAATCCCAAAGCACGATTTGATTCAGTGACTTTATAGTTTGCTGTATCCAACTCAATTGAATCCAAACTGATTGCATCAGAAACCAATGGTTCAATAACACGATAATGATCAACAACTTTTAAATTTCGAGGGCTAAATTTAAATAAATCTAAAACATATTCGCCTTCTTCTGGACGATCTTTGACAGAGATCCACTGTGCATAAGCCATAATCATCGTTGAATCATCAACAGGGTCAGATTTACAGTTTAGCAATGACTGCTCAGCCTTTGTGACTTTGGCTTGTTTCAATAGATTTGCAACCATTTGATCATCATCACATACACCAGCATAAGCCACACTGTTTAAAATAAAACTCAAGCTCGTTATTTTAAATATCATTCTTATGGATTTTTGCATGTTTTACTCATATAAAAGGCAATGTATTTAGACAATTAATTTTAGATAGATCAATACTGACTAAATACATTCAAATACAGTGACTTCAATTACTTCACTTTCATCTTACGGATCATCTTATATAAGGTTGTAGGAGATAAACGTGATACCCAGACCCCCAACTTTTCTTTAGATCCACCAACCACAATATACTCTTGGCCTTTTAAAAGTGCTGAAACAGTTTGCTCTGCAAAATCATCAGCTTCCAAGCCATTTTCGATGGCTTCATCTTGATGCGCTTGTGGCTTACCTGCGCCATTTAAAGCATTAAATGACACATTGGTTTTCACAAAACCAGGGAAAATTACTGAGACATTTACCCCATCTTGTGCCACTTCTGCGCGTAGACTGTTTGCCCACATATGAATTGCAGCTTTTGCTGCTGAATAGGTTGCTCGGTATTGGGTTCCCAACAGCCCTGCAACACTAGAAATATAAGCTATCCGCCCTGACTTTTGTGTTAAGAATGTAGGTAACACTAATTTAGTCAAAAATACCTGTGAAAAATAATCTATTTCCATAATGGCACGTTCAGTCTGCATACTGGTCTCTGTGATCAATGCTCTTTGACTTAAACCAGCATTATTGATCAACCAATCTATACGCCCTTTTTGCTCAAGCACCTGTTCATATGCATGACGAACTTGAGCTTCATCGGTAATATCCATTGCTACTGAAAGATGATGATCAGGGTGAAGTAAACTGACTCGTACATTTTCCAATTCATCAAAACGTCGTGCGCTCAACACCACTTGTGCACCTTGCAAAGCGCATTCGGCAGCTAAAGCCTTACCAATGCCTGATGATGCACCTGTAATCCAGACCACTTTTCCGTCTAAACTTTCCATGTGATTATGCTCTTGAATAGAATGAATAAATATTAGATCAGCAAACAGACCAAATCAATTCACTCTAAAAGTTATAAATCAAGCTTCTACCAAAAACTTGCTAAAGAGTTCTGCATAATGTTGTGCTTTTTCAGGATGACTCGGATTGTATTCCTCACCGACTTTTTCTAGACGTTTATATCCTGTACTGGTCACCATATTAATCACCCCATTTAAGGTTTTATCCACTACAAAATTAAATTTTAACAATGTCTTAGGATCTCGGATAAATTCAGATACGCCCAAATCAATAATTTTAACCAGATTCTTTAAGGTCGCAGCTAATGCACTGGTGTCACCTGCGATCACTTTTTGAATATTTCTGGTTGCTTCTTCACCGAGTTGACGATCTAACTGGTAATACATCACCACTTCACTTGCATCTGAGTCTTCAAACTTTTTAAGTATATGATTTGCGACTGGCTTTAAACGATCATTACTAAACAATGAAATCGACCAAGGCATATATTTTTTTAAAAGCCCCTTCAATCTGTGAAAAAATTTGTTCTGCTTCTTTCAGTTTCTTTTGACCATTCGCATCAAGATTAGAATTATTTCGCTGTTCTTCAAGCAAAGCACCAAATACTTGATCCAGCACTTGGCAAGACATCTCGGTAAATACATTGCCAAGCTGCTTTGCCAAATCTCTCTTTTTCCCCATTATTCAAACTTTGGGTAATATTTTTTAACTCTTGATATGTATGCTGTTTAATCAATAAATCGATTTTATACTGCATTGTTATTTGTCCTATTGTTGTTTTGTCCAATCCAGTTTTGATCTTAGCAAAACTGCGCTTATCTTGCATTGTCTTTAACTACTCCAACTTGCAGGCGATAAAAAACCAAATATCATTTAAAAAATCAGATTATTAAAATAATTATTTGTAAATGTGACTACTTTAAATTCTGATTACATCCAACATTTGTCATGTTTTTTAATCAACATTCAAACATTCATTTAAGGATTTTAAGCAAACACTGCTCTCGCCATATTCAATGCAAAATACTCCTCAACAGGAATCAACATTCCTAACAAATATTTTGCTACAATGGTGCTAATTTTTTACTTACTTTTGATCTGTTTTACTATGACTGATTCAGCGCAAAACATTGCTACGACCTACGATCCTACCGAGATCGAGAAAAAATGGTACAAGACTTGGGAAGAGAAAGGTTATTTCCAACCTTCTCGTAAAGGCGATTCATTTTGCATCATGATTCCGCCACCGAACGTCACAGGTAGCTTGCACATGGGTCATGGTTTTAACAATGCCATCATGGATGCTTTGACACGTTATAACCGTATGTCTGGTAAAAATACCTTATGGCAACCAGGTACCGACCATGCAGGTATTGCGACGCAGATGGTGGTTGAACGTCAATTGGCTGCACAAGATATCAGCCGTCATGACCTTGGTCGTGAAAAATTCATTGATAAAATCTGGGAATGGAAAGAACAATCTGGCGGAACAATTACTCGTCAAATTCGCCGTCTTGGTTCATCTGTAGACTGGTCACGTGAACGCTTTACCATGGATGATGGTCTTTCAAATGCAGTTAAAGAAGTATTTGTAAAACTGCATGAGCAAGGTTTGATTTACCGTGGCAAACGCCTAGTTAACTGGGATCCAAAACTACAAACTGCACTTTCTGACCTAGAAGTTGAATCTGACAAAGAAGAACAAGGTTCATTGTGGCACTTCAAATATTTCTTTGAAGATAAGTCACTACGTACTCAAGACGGTCATGATTATTTAGTGGTTGCAACCACACGCCCAGAAACATTACTGGGGGATACAGCAGTTGCAGTTGCTCCAGATGATGAACGTTATGCGCACCTTGTTGGTAAAAATATTATTTTACCGATTACTGGCCGTGCGGTTGCGATTGTTAAAGATGAATATGTTGATAAAGAATTTGGTACAGGCTGTGTAAAAATCACTCCTGCACACGACTTCAATGACTATGAAGTAGGCAAGCGTTGCGAACTCGCTATCATCAATATTTTTAACAAAAATGCCGAAATTTTGGCTGAGTTTGAATATATTGCCAAAGCGGGCGAAGCGATTTCTAAAACAATTCCTGCACCAGCAGACTATGCTGGTTTAGAACGGTTTGCTGCACGTAAGAAGTTAGTTGAACAAGCTGAAGCTGAAGGTTGGTTAGATCAAATTCAACCATACACCTTAAAACCACCTCGTGGTGACCGTTCAGGCGTGATCATTGAACCGCTATTGACTGACCAATGGTATGTCAAAATTGCACCTCTTGCCGAACCTGCGATCAAAGCAGTAAAAGACGGTGAAATCAAATTCGTTCCAGAGCAATACAGTAACATGTATATGGCATGGATGAACAACATTCAAGATTGGTGTATTTCACGCCAACTCTGGTGGGGTCACCGTATTCCAGCTTGGTATGATGCTGAAGGCAACATTTATGTTGGTCGTTCTGAAGAAGAAGTTCGTACGAAAAACAATATTGCGGCTGATGTTGAATTAAACCAAGATGAAGATGTACTCGACACATGGTTCTCTTCAGGTCTTTGGACATTCTCAACCTTGGGCTGGACCGGCGATGAAGCGAAAGATAAAGAAAACTATTTCTTAAATACGTTCCATCCAACAGATGTTTTGGTCACAGGTTTTGACATCATTTTCTTCTGGGTTGCCCGAATGATCATGATGACCATGCACTTCATGAAAAATGAAGATGGTACACCACAAGTTCCATTTAAAACTGTGTATGTTCACGGTTTAGTGCGAGATGGTGAAGGTCAAAAAATGTCTAAATCTAAAGGGAATGTACTTGATCCTTTAGATTTGATAGATGGTGTAGATCTTGAAACCTTAGTACAAAAACGTACAACTGGTTTGATGAACCCTAAACAAGCTGCCAAGATCGAGAAATCAACTCGTAAAGAATTCCCAGAAGGTATTCAAGCTTACGGTACAGATGCGGTTCGTTTCACGTTCTGTGCACTTGCCAATACGGGTCGTGACATCAAGTTCGATATGAAACGTGTTGAAGGCTACCGTAACTTTGCCAACAAAATCTGGAACGCAACACGTTTTGTGATGATGAACTGTGAACAGCAGCCGATTGGTCAGGAAGTCCGTCAAGACCTTTGGGAGCTTCCTGAACAGTGGATTGTCAGCCGTTTACAAAAAGCAGAAGCTGCTGTTCAACAAGCATTTGCAACCTATCGTTTGGACTTGGCTGCACAAGCGATCTATGAGTTCATCTGGAATGAATACTGTGACTGGTATGTAGAACTGACTAAGCCTGTTCTGAATGATGAAAATGTATCGACTGAGCGTAAAGCTGAAGTCCGTCGTGTTCTTCTTTCGGTGATGGAAGCATCTTTGCGTCTTGCACATCCAATCATGCCATTCTTAACCGAAGAAATCTGGCAAACACTTGCACCAATGATTGGTCTTCAAGGCGAAACCATCATGTTGGCACCATATCCTGTACCAAACCCTGAACGTATCAACGAACAGGCTGAAGCAGATATGCTTGGATTACAAGGTTTGATTGGTGCGGTACGTAATATCCGTGGTGAGATGGGCTTGGGTAATGCACGTTTGTTGCCAGTATTGCTACAAAACACAACAGAAGCTGAAAAAGCGCAGATTGCACGTATTGAACCCTTGTTTAAAGCATTGGCTAAAGTTGAAAGCATTACTTTCCTAACAGATGCTGAACAACCGCCATTGTCATCATCCTCTGTTGTGGGTCATATTTCTGTATTTGTTCCAATGAAAGGCTTGATTGATCCTAAAGCTGAACTGGGTCGCTTGCAAAAAGACTTGGATAAAGTGCAAAAGCAACATGATCAAATTGCATCTAAACTTGCCAATGAAGATTTCGTGGCAAAAGCGCCTGCTGCAGTGGTTGAAGGTGAAAAAGCCAAGCTTGCTGAGTTTGCTGATCAGTTGGTGAAAATCAAAGCCAATATGGAACAGATTGCGGCACTTTAATTTAAACTTGAAATTTTGTCTTAGAAGAAGGAAGCTTAATTAAGCTTCCTTCTTTTTTGAGTCGAATAATTATGATTATTCAAAAATTAAAACAACATTTCATCAATCAAAATTTACGTATCAATCAGCCGACGACACTGTTAGAAATATTAAAATTCGAACAAAAATACGAGGTTAAACTTCCACAAATTTTTAAAGAATATTTTATTTTATTCAATGGTACAGGTGAAGCCAATTTTGGTGATGAGGGCTATTCGTTCTTTTCTTTAACGGAATTTAGACCGACAAAAGACTTAAAAGGCCTTGAAAACTTTCCTCATGCGAATTGTTTTGTATTTTCAGAATTCTTACTCTGGGTGACTGCATATGCCGTCAAACTAGATGAATATGGTAATGAATTAGGCATTTATGAAATCTGTAACACGCACAATAAGGTTTGTCATCATTTTGAAGAGTTTATCTCAATGATTATGACAAATAATTGTGATCATCTTCCATGACGGTAAAAGCCAATTTGATTAATTTCTTTATTTATATAGTGTCAGTATTCTGAATACAGATCACTACAAGAATAAAAAAGTAGATCCTATGATCTACTTTTTATCCTAAACTATTCTAAAATCAGTCGTGCACCAATGGCTTGTATTGGTCGATTATTCGGATGCCCCATTAATTTCGTAAATGCCCCGATTTGGTCATTTGATGCTTGCTGAATTTCTTTAAGCACCACCCATCTGACACCTTCTGTACATGGTGGTGTCGTTAAAGAACCATTAAAACGATAATAATCTAGTTTTGGAGGTAAATAGCTGTCTGCATTGTTTTTGGAATAAAGCTGATTACTTTCTCCTAACTTTGTAGGCAATACACTCCAAATATGATTGAGTTTTTCATTTTCTAATCCTTGTTGAAACATTAATGCAATAACCGCCAACTCACCTTGCTCTGAAGCATGCACTAAGTGCAGTTCCATCGGATAGCTTTGACCATTAATATTGTTTTCACTTGGACTATGTACATGGAATTGTTCTAGAAAAAAATTCTGTCCATCTAACTCCAGACTAGCACCTTTGTTAAAGTCAATCTGCATCGTATGACCCGTATTTTGGACGGACTTTGCTGTTGTATGATAATTCAGTTTCAATGGTGGCAGATGAGCACTTACTGTATCTCGTATATCAATCGGAGATTGATTTACGCCTGCACATGCCTGATATTTTTGATTGGTATTTGCCCAATCTCTGGAGTTTTTATAATCCCAATCTGCCCCAGCCCACAGTGTTGTTGAAAAAAATAAACCCATTATTGTAAAACTATATTTAAAAAACATAATAACCCCTTAATTATTCGAATATTTTTAGCGTCAGGCGATCTATTTATAAATGCTCTAGAGATAGTAAAAGTTGTTCAGTTACAGAGCATGATGCGACATTGGTAAATTTTTTATTAAGTTTTACCAACAAGTCCTATTAGATAATAAGAAAGATTATCATTCAAGTCTTTTTTAATTACAGCTATGCCAACTACTTTATTCTCTATAATTCGCTTTGAATTATAAAAAGAATGCTTAATAGTTTACTAAAAAATGATGATTACTCAGCTATGACATTCGTCACATAAGATACAAAGATGGTCTTTGATCTTCCTTTTATTTTGCACTGTTTTTATAATGATTCTACACCCTGTAAATCATGATTTACTTGTATCTTTTTTAAATCAAAACTCTATTCCTTCAGTTGATCCAAAGCTGTCCCCTGCACAGGATTTCTTTTCCAATAATAAGGTTGAAAAAAACGAAGCAACAAACGCCACGGTGTCATCCAGACAATACGCGCGTTGCGCTTATTATTTTGACTTATACGTTTTGCTAAATAACCACACACTTGCTCAGGTGGGTCGATCACAAACATAAATAACCATTTCATTTTATGCCAATTTTTAACTTCGCCTTGCTGCCAAGATGAAATCAACAAATCTGTTGCCACCATTCCTGGGCTTAAGGTACCAATCAAAATATTGCTTTGCTTGGCTTCTTTATTTAACGCATGATTTAGGTAGGCAACTGCTCGTTTACTGGTTGCATAAGGCGTCATCCCTGCACTCCACTCTCCACGACTGCCCCATCCTTCCATGTTAAAAATTTGTCCAAAACCCTGTTGAGTCATGCCTTTTAACGCCACTTGGGAACCTAACATCGTACCAAGCACGTTCGTTTTAACCACATTTTCTATATCGGTATGAGTGATGTCCGTAAAGCCCCTTGCTGCATTACTGGTTCCTGCATTATTGATCCAGACATTGACCTGAGCAAATTTTAAAATCGTTTCATCCCATAACTTTTGTAAATCTTCGTACTGAGCTACATCACAACATATGCCATAAATTCGCTGCGCTGAATAACGTGCCCCTAAATCAGCAACCACTTGATTGATTTGAGTGCTATTCCTTGCTGAAATCATGACTGACCAACCCAGCTTTAAGAAAGCCTCGGCTAAACCTAAACCAATTCCACGTGTTCCGCCCGTAATCACAACAGATAAAATTTGATCAGAATTTGAAACACTCAAGATATTCTCCACCGACCTGTTCAATCAAGCTAAGTAAATGTGAATCTACAATCATACAACCTATGTTCAATTTAGGACATTTGACCTCACAAAAGCAATTTTTAAGATAAAATCTGAGGCATCGAAAATAAATAAATCGCTTAAATTATATGAATCATCATTTTTTTCTTGGAACTTTACTCATTTTTCTTGTTGGGTGTCATGAAAAGCCTGCCAATTCAACAGAAGATAAAGCAACTGACTTAGCGGCAATGCAAAAAAATCTACAGCAAGTTAAACCTGCTGTTACTCCAACTCAAACATTGCCGCCCAAATCAGCAACACAGCAACTCTTCAATAATCCTACACCTCTGCCACAAGGCTATCACATAGACACGACTTATTTAAAACAACCCTTATTAGTTGACCTTAATAGAGATGGCAAACGAGATGCCTTTCGTGTATTGAAAAATCCAAATCAAAAAGGCATGAAATATCTTTTTGAATTTCAGATCTCCGACAGCGACAAGGTTTATTACTATAAAAGTGAAGAAGAAGCTGAAGATCTTGATATTTTTGGACGCTTTGAAGTTGCTCCTAAAACAGGTATCTATATTGATGAAAAATATCGCTTCGGTGAAAACGGAGACATCATCGCTGATGAGCAAATTGATCCCAAACACTATCTAAAATTTAAAGGAGATGGTGTTCGGGTGAATGTTATTGAAGAAACTTGTGGTTCATCTGTTTTCTTCTTAGACAACAATAGAATCAAGCGGATTTATCTGTGTTAATCCTATTCTTCATCGGCAAAAATCGCATTTGCACCAACTACTTTAGAAATTTTAAGTTTATTTTGTTCTTGCAAAATATAGATTTTTTGTTTGATCGAATCACTGGTGAAGCTTCCATTCAGGTTTAATACAATAGGGGCTTCACTCAATGAACCTTTGCCACGATACTCTTGATTGATATCGTTGGTCGTGGCTTGATTCACAATCACAAAATAACCTGTAATACCTTGTGCTTGACCACATGCCAAGCTCTGTGGTGCCCAATCTCCATATTGAATGATAGAGTTGAAATGATAGCCTTTATTTTCTAACACATTTTTCTGTTGCGAAGTTGTGATTGGAAAATTCAAAACTTTTTGTTGCCCTTTCCAATTCACCAGCAATTGGCTCGATGAACAAGATTCACGTACATGCCCTGCGCTTCCCGATTCTGCTCCTTCGGTTGAATCGTGACATTGTGAAATCACCTGAAATGTTGCTTCATCACATTGCAGTACTTTAGAGCGATAAGTTTTATATTGACTGGTCTGAGCAAATACCGAACCTGCTAAAAAGCTCATAAGTATAAAAGGCATCATAGTTTTAGAGAAATAAGCAGATAACTGGGAAAGCATATTTTTATATTCATCAATTAAGTCTTAATCCATTCTATATCAAACAATTACTTACAACTCTTAAAGTGTCTTAAAAAATCAAATAAACTTATGAAATGTATGGTGATAAAAAACATTTATTGTTTTTGCATGATCTGAATCATCTACTTATCTCTTCATTAGACAATAAAAGCTTGATTAAAATATGTATTTTCAAAATAATGATAACCAAGTCACAGAATAAGTAATATAACGATGAATAAAATCATTCTTTTATGTAGCAATGCTTTGGCATTATTTTTTTCACAATCCAGTTACGCCACTGTAGCTAAAATTCCTGAACACGTTCAAGTCGAAATTTTTAAAAGTGCCAAGTTTCAAAAAACCAATCTAGGCTGGGAAAGTCGCTGTAGTTTAGGAAATATTTCCTATTACGGTGACCTCAATAAAGATGGTCGTCCTGATGCCATTGTTGTAGATGGTGGTGTTGGATGCTATGGCAACACAGGGATTGGCTTTTACATAGTCACTCAACAAACCGATCAAAAATGGGTTAGGATTTTTAATAGCCGAGGTCGTCCAGAATTTCTGTCTACTTTGGGAAGGCATGGCTGGCCCGATGTTGCGATCAATGATTCCACACAATGCTTTATGGTTTATAAATGGAATGGTCAGAAGTTTCAAAAAGATCGCTTTGAATATAAAAATCAAACTTGCACCAATAAGACTACACAGAAGTGAAGCGCAATTTTTTAAATTTTATTAAACATTTGATCGGGATATTTTAAAGGCTAACTTTTCTATTTTTTGATGACATCACCACTTTAAAATAAAAAATAATTAAATATCAATGTCTTAAAAATATTGTATATTATTTTATTGCATCAACTTAGTGCAAAAATTCCAATTTAGTGCATGCTTTTGCTTTATATCGAGTCTTAATAATATTTTGAAATTGTTGATCTATTTTTTCATACAGTGAAATGCTTCACGAATGAAATTGGTTGGTTATACTTGAACCAATTTGTGACATATAGCACCAAAAAGAATCGTATATGCAAAACGTAGATCTTCTCTTTCTTCTGCTTGGCGCAGTGCTTGTACTCGCCATGCATGCTGGATTTGCTTTTTTAGAACTGGGAACAGTTCGTCATAAAAATCAAGTCAATGCGCTCAGTAAAATCATTACTGATTTTTCAATCTCAGCAATCGCTTATTTTTTTATTGGCTATTACATTGCTTATGGACAGCATTTTTTTCATACAGGTCCTACGCTATCAGCAGAACATGGCTACAATTTGATGCGTTGTTTTTTCCTGTTGACTTTTGCGGCAGCTATTCCTGCAATTGTCTCAGGGGGAATCGCTGAACGCGCAAAAATGCGTTCTCAAGCCATTGCGACGCTATTTATCGTGGCATTGGTTTATCCTTTCTTTGAAGGTATTGCATGGAATGGCAATTTAGGATTACAAAAATGGTTAGCTGATACATTTGGTGCTGGATTCCATGATTTTGCAGGTTCTGTTGTTGTACATGCAATGGGAGGTTGGATTGCATTGGCAGCCGTATTACTGCTTGGCGCACGTCATGGTCGTTATAAAAAAGATGGGCGTGTAAGCGCGCATCCGCCGTCTTCAATCCCATTCCTTGCTTTAGGCTCGTGGATTTTAATTGTTGGTTGGTTTGGTTTTAACGTGATGAGTGCGCAACGTCTTGATGCAATTTCAGGTTTAGTTGCGATTAACTCACTTATGGCAATGGTCGGTGGTACGCTTTCTGCCAATTTCTTTGGTAAAGAAGATCTTGGCTTTTTACATAACGGTCCATTGGCAGGATTAGTCGCAATCTGTGCTGGCTCAGATGTGGTGCATCCGATTGGTGCTTTATTTATCGGTATATGTGCAGGTTTATTCTTTGTCAAATTGTTTACCTATACCCAGAATAAACTTAAAGTTGATGATGTATTGGGTGTATGGCCTCTGCATGGAGTATGTGGTGCATTTGGTGGCATTGCTGTAGGGCTATTTGGCCAACAATGGTTAGGAGGTATGGGTGGTGTATCCTTCATGTCTCAAATCATTGGCACGCTACTCGCTATTTTAGTCGCACTCGCAGGAGGATTTGCTGTGTATGGTCTTCTCAAATTCACAATGGGTATTCGCTTATCGCAAGAAGACGAGTTTCGTGGTGCAGATTTATCCATACACAAAATTTCGGCAAATTCTGAAGATGCAATGTTTTGATTTTATAAAATAATTGACCGAATATTATTGTAGCGGCTGAAAAGCCGCTTTTACATATTTAAATAACAATAAACTCATCTCACTGTTCATTATTTATAATCAACGACGCTTTATCATATACTGCTATTAAAAAAATACCTCAAATTATTTTTAATCATGAGCATCCTGTTTTTATCATTTATATATTATTCAAACCAAATAAAATATTTAGATTTTTCTGTGCTCAAATAATTAAGTCTGATTTAAGTTTAATTTTTTCTAATAGCAAAAGATTAAAATGATTAAACTGAGCGATTGATTTCATGACATATTCTGACCCAAATAAATTCTTTTTAAAAAATAGTTTATTGCTAGGAATATTATTCTTGATATTATTCTTTGTATTTCCCGTGGGTGGTACAATCGACATGTATTTGATTCAACCTTGGGTGGATCAAGCTGGTAATTTCCCATTAAAAAATAATTAGTTTTTAATTGAAATCAATCATAAACTCTTTAAACATCTCGTTATTATTTTTTATATTACTGTGTTCATTACATGGCTTTGCTCTTTTAAAGTTGAAAAATTAAAAGCCTATAAATGGCAATTGGGTTATCTGTTTTGGGTCAGTGTTTTATCTACAGTCGTGATCGGATTATTAAAATCTCACTCTGCGCATGCCTGCCCTTGGTCCATGACAGAAGCGACAGCTCTTGGTTATGTTTGGGATTTTTCTGCAACCAATGGTCACTGTTTTCCGGGTGGTCATGCCAGTACAGGTTTTTCACTGCTCACAGGTTTCTTTGTATTTAGAAGGTCAAAACCTAAAATTGCTTACTTTTTCTTATGTTTAGGGCTTACGCTTGGTTTTATGACGGGTTGGGGGCAAATGATGCGAGGAGCACATTTTCTGAGCCATAACCTTTGGACAGGTTGGATTATTTTTACTTTTAATTTAATCATCTATCGTATTTTCTATCACAAATTTAATCCATCTATTCAATAAACTGTATTGTTCCTATGGTGTAATCGTACTACACCATCATTAGATCCAATACCTGACTTAAAAGAAATAACTTTAATACAATCATCAGAATCATATTTTATTTCTGTCTTTAACTGATTTAATCTTTACTCATTCTTTTTAATTTTTATTTCTTTTTATGCCTCTATTTCGCATTCTGCTTGTATTTTTTGATCAAATTTATAACTGATTAATCATGTTAATTTCTATAGATATTTTTACAAGATTTAAAAATTAAATTATTAAACCAATCTTAATTTTTACAATTTGTTATGTTTTGACTATACTTGAAATAATTTAGTCATGTTATGCGTGTAAATATGAGTAATTTTTCTAAATTTCTCCGTAAAACCCTTACAGATCAAGATTCAAATATTCAATCTTATCAATTGGATAATAGTAAAGTGTGGTTAAAAAAAGCCTCTGAACGACACTCTGCTTGGATTTATATGCCGTTAAAATGGGTTGCACGCATACTCAATATTGAAGCTTTGACTCCAATTCCTAATTATGGTGGTAGTAAATCGATTTATTGCGAAGTCCATCGCCTCACCGAATTACAATCATTAGGTATTCCAACACCACTAATTTTAGCCAACTGTTCTCAAGGTCTGTTGATTGAAGATGCTGCTGATCATGGCGATCAAGTCATGCAACTTGATCAAGCTTTGGTGCAGATGAAAGGCGATACAGAGAAAAAACTGGAATTTTTTCGTGAAGCAATTTCAGCAATTCAAGCAGTTCATAAAAAAGGAAGTTATTTAAGTGAAGCTTTTGCCCGTAATATTTTAGTCAATAGACATAAAGAGTTTACCTTTATCGACTTTGAAACTGACCCAGGTGAAATGCTAGATTTGGAAACTTGTCAAATTCGTGATTGGCTATGCTTTATTTTCTCAACAGCATTTCGTTTTAATGATGATGAACTTATACAGGCATGTGATATTTTTATTGCAGAAATTTATCCATGCAAATCAAAGTATAATGAAATCTGTCGTATTGGAAACAAACTCAATTGGGTTGCAAATTTCAGCTTAGAAAAATTGGGAAGTGATGGAAGAAGAATGCATAAATGTCTGACTTTTTTCCAATATATGAAAAAGAATGAACCACTTCCTTTAATTTAAAGGAAAAGGCGGTTCATTCAATCAATCTGATTTGATCATGGGTTGGATAGGGACTTTCACCAAGACGCTTAATCCACCCAATTCTTCACTACGTGACAGTGATAATTCACCACCTAAATGTTGAATCGCTTTGTCTACAATCGACAGTCCTAAACCACTCCCAACCTTTAAGTGATGATGTACACGATAAAAACGTTTTAATACTTTATCGTACATCTCAGGGTCAATTCCTAAACCACTATCTTCAATTAAAACATAAGCATTATCATGAATATCAGCAAAAACAGAAATATTAATCATCCCTGAAACAGGGGTATATTTAATTGCATTATCAATCAAATTAAAAATAATCGAATGTAAACTATGCTCTACACTTTTTAAAACAACTGTTTCATTACGCACAAAACCCAAATCAATGTCTTTTCCCATTGCAAGGTTCATCAATTGCTCAACACAGTTTAAAGCCACATCATTGAGTCTAAACTGAGTCACTTGTACTTCATGATTTAACGATGAATCTTGTTTTGCCAATGCAAGCAACTGCGTGACTAAATGCTGCATTCGTGCCAAACCTTTGCTGAGATTTTTTAGATTTTCCTCTTCAGGAAATTGGCTCATCAAAATTTTGGTTTGCAAATTCAATGCTGTTATCGGAGTCCGAAGTTCATGCGCTGCATCTGCCACAAATTGACGTTGTTCTTGTTGAGCTTCAGATATTCGCTCAAATAAATGATTCATTTCCTGAATCGTGGGTAATAACTCTTCAGGATAGTGTCCATTCTGAATAGCGATCAAAGAGTTTGAGTCACGTTTTGACAGTTCCGTTTTAAAATCTTCCAATGGCTTTAAGCTTCGGCGAATAATATAAACCAATCCCAATAAAGCAAATGGAATGATCAACAGATATGGCAAAAACATGCTTCCAGCAAGTTCAAAAGCCAGATGTTCTCTGACTTTCTCCTGTTGACTGATCTGAATTTGAAAGTCAGCTGTTGGCAAGATATAAGTAATCCAAGTACCATTTTTGGTTTCTTGGCTATAAAAACCTGCTTTTTGCTTAGGTTCTACAATGACATGATGAGGCGTATTGGTACTTTGCTCTGGATGAGCATAAGCCCAAACATCGATAAACAAATCTTCTTCATGATAGCGTTTATGTACATCAAAATGGCTTTGAATAGGTCGAGGATTAAGTTCTACACGCTCCGCCAAATAAACCATTTGCGCATCAAGAATTTCATTGATCTCCTCTAAAGAAATCTTATAGGCTGAAAAAACCAAAACGCAGCCTAAAAGAATACTAAAAATTGAGGTATAACGAATTAAACGCTTTCTTAAGGAAAATGCAGTTTCCATATCATTCTGCTTTATGTGCTTGCCCCAAACGATATCCTAAACCACGGATGGTACGAATAATATCTTTTCCTAGCTTTGAACGAATGTGATGTACATAAACTTCTATGGTATTACTGTTGATTTCACTATCAAAAGCATACAACTTATCTTCAAGATTTGATTTAGAAAATATTTTGTTCGGATGTGTCATCAAAGGAATCAAAATCGTCCATTCACGATTTGACAACTCTACGGGCTCACCCTTCAAGGTCGCAATATGCTGTTCTACATCTAAAACAATTTCACCATTTTTTAAAAGATTTGAAGATTGCCCCATTACCTCTTTAGCAGTGTCTCCAGAACGACGTAATAATGCGTGAATACGTGCAACAAGTTCATCAAACTCATATGGTTTAACTAGATAATCATCTGCCCCTTGATTTAAACCCTCGACACGATTTTGCAGTTGATCACGCGCGGAAATAATCAATACAGGTAAACCTGAACGTTGACGAATTTGTTTTAAAACCTGCATGCCATCCATCATAGGTAAGCCAAGATCAAGTAAAACCAAATCAAACTGTTTTTCTGAAATCAGTTTTAAACCGTCTAAACCATTATTCACCCATTCAACATCGAAGCCTTGATATTTCAACAATGTCTTAGATGATTCTGCAATCATAAAATCATCTTCTATCATTAAAATTTTGGTCATGGTTTATGTCCTTTGATTCAGCTATTTACGGCACACTGGTGCAACATATTGTTTTTTTTGTCGATCACTCGAGTTTGAATACTTAATAAACTCAAGAGGCTTGGAAATAAATTATCTTGACTCAATTTTGCTGTTTTTTGTTGGGTCAAACAATTCACCTGTTTTGCTGATGTAGATTTCCAGCTATCTGAGAACCACATTACCATAGGTACATGTGTTTGTTGAGTAGGTGCAATGGCATATGGTGCGCCATGCAAATACATACCACGCTCACCTGTAGACTCACCATGGTCAGACAGATACCAGAAACCAGTTCGATAATTATTTTGTTGCTTTAACGCCTCTATCACCTGATTCAACACATGGTCTGTGTAAATAATTGAGTTGTCATAGGTATTGATCAACTCTGTTGATGAACACCCTTGGATTGCATTTGACTCACATGTCGGATGGAATTTTTTAAACTCATTTGGTGCACGTTTGTAATATGCTGGTCCATGACTCCCCATTTGATGTAACACAATCAAATGAGGTTGTTTATCATCTTTAGGTAGTTGGCTCAAATATAGATTTAAACTGTCTACTAAAATGCCATCTAGACATTCCCCACCTTCACACCATTTCTTCTGAAGATCTTGTGGAATAACAAAATTTTCAACTCGATCACAAACACCTTTACAACCTGAATTATTATCAATCCACGTCACTTTATAGCCTGCACGCTGTGCAATATCGAGTAAGCCTTCGCGATGGCTTGCAAGTTGCTCATCATAATTAACTCGTGGCATTCCAGAGAACATACATGGTACTGAAACAGCAGTAGCTGTACCACATGAACTGACTTGAGAATAATTAATCAAATTGGCCTGTTTAGACAATTCTGGGTTGGTATTCTTTGCATAACCATTTAAAGAAAAACTTTTCGCACGTGCTGTTTCGCCCACCACCAGAACCATGAGTTTTGGTTTATTCTGCACAGAAATACCTTCAACATGTGCATCCTCACCATAACGAATCAAAGGTAAATTCTTTTTCGGTGCTTTTTTATGGAAATAGGAAAGTGTTGAGGCAACTGCATTTTGCGGAGAAATCATACCTTTTAGATCACGGTGTTCGCGAAAAATCGCAGCATAATCCACGTAAAAAACAAACAGCAAACTGCCGATTACGGCGAAAGAACCAATAACATTCAGCCCTTTCAATAACAGTATTTTACTGATTTTTTCTGGTTTGATACGAACCCATAAAATCATCAAAATGGGTAAAACAACAAAACCTAAAGTCCATGCAAAAAATTGAAAAGAAAGTAAGTCAGCAACTTCGCGTGGATCGGTTTGGGCCATATTTTGAATTTGATCTGGTGAAATTACCACACCTAATGAATTGACAAAATAAGCACTAAACCCACCAATAAAAACCAAAATAATTGCAAAAAATTTTGCGGTCCATTTCCAATCTAAAATTTGTAAGAGTAGATTATAAATGGCAATCAGTACCAAACCCGTTGCAATCAAAAAAAGCTGAGCTTTTATGCCCTGATAAGGGGTCAATGATTGGACTTTATTTAAAAAACCCAAATTCAGGCAAAGACCTAGCCATACTGCAATAATAAAATTAAAGGCAGTCAGGGAAATCGAGACTTCACGTTTTTTGATGCGCTGTATTAAATTGGACATTACTTTGGCAATACTCTCTTCAATGGCTTTAAGTTAAAAAATGAAGCTTAAATTGAACTTAAAAGCACTTTCTCAAGCAGATTGCACGACTGATCTCATTTGTAATCACTTTAAAATTTCTCACAAATTGAGAAAATAAAAAATAAATAAAGTACTCACAAAAGAAAGGAAGTATTATTTTATTGCCTGTAGATTATAATACTGCTTATTCCATTCACCACGATTCATTTAAAGTTAATCTTTTAGAGCTAGAAAACATTCTAAATCCAAGAGCACAAATAATACATGAATAGATTTCTATACGTCTAAAAATGACGAAAAAGTAATTTTTCATAATGCAAGAAAACTTATTTTAAATAATTTAATACAAATCCCAATAGAATAAAATATTTTTCTATATTAATTACTGTATTTAAGTGAATCAAATCCAACAAACTTATTAAATATTTTTCATCAATTATTTTTAGAAGAAATAATCATAGAAAGTAGACCATCAACTAAAGTGCAAATAATCACAATCATTCTCATTTTTTTAATTTAAGCTATTTTCACTGCTTTATATGCTGAATCCAATAGTAAATTGGAATTAAGCACAAAACACCAACCATTAGAATCATCGTTAAAAAATTCAAATATCCCAATTGATCTCCAATCACGCCGCTGATGGTGTATAAAACACCGCTGATACTCGCCATAATTGAAACTTGAAAGGTAAAATCCGTTCCTGCATATTGGCTTCGACTGTATTGCATCACTAAGGTTAAAATCACCACCAACAACATGGCAGAAAACAAATCTTCCAAAGCATTGATGGCATAGATGCCCCATGCCGCAACCGATAAACCTTGTTCATACATCGCAGCTAGCCAAACGAATCCAGCCAAACTGACTAATTTCAAAATCGAAAACAACATTAACGCCTGATGACGTTTTATTTTTTTCAATAATAACCCAGCAAATCCTGCACCCAACAATGCAGAAAACGCACCTAGCATCGTGATATAAATACCAATTTGTGCAAAGCTCAATTTGAGATCGACCAATAACGGTTTGATAATTGGCCCAGAAAATCCATCTGTAACTTTAATGGTGCAAAGCACGAAAAACCAAGCTGTTAATTTTTTATTCTCAAAGAAATGCTTTAAGTAGCTTTTAAAACTGCCAAAGAAATTTGTTTGTTTCTGTTCTGATGTCTTTGCTGAATCAAGATGCTGATGCTTTGCTTCTTTATAGAAACAAATCGGAATTGTGTTTAAAGCTACGATCGCCGCCAGCGTTAAAAAAGTCACTTGCCAACTGAGCCAATCCATCGCCCATAGAATTGCTCCACCTCCAACAATAAATCCTAAACGGGAACCAATCACCTGAAACATATTTCCGAAATGCTGCTGTTCAGTATTCAGTATTCTTACCGCCAAGCCATCAGTTGCAATATCCTGTGTTGCACCAATGCTATTCATACACAACAAAGCAATAAAAAATAGAAATAAAAATCGAGGTTCGTTTAAAGATTGTATAGGTAAGAAAGATAGAACAACTAAAATCAGGATAGTGAGAATCTGGGTGGGAATAATCCAACTGCGATAATGTCCAGCTTGGCGATGCCCAAAACGATCAACCACAGGAGCCCATAAAATTTTAATCGCCCAAGGTGCCATCAATAACCCAAAACCACCAATATGCGCCAAAGACACACCTTGCGCGCGTAAAATGACAGGTAAAGCATGAGTCATAAAACCCACAGGTAGACCTTGAGCCCAATACAATGAGAACAACAATAAATAATGATATGGCATGCTAACTCGACTCAAGAACAATCAACACTTCTTCACCTTCAATCACTGAATACTTTAAATCTGATATATTGCTTTAATTTGTAAATTTTGTAATATTTACATTTTGCTGATATCCAATGGATGGATATCAAGTTGTATCAAGCAAAAAATTAAAACCATTACAAGAGTAGCCCCATAAAAATACGATGTCACAAAATTTTCCCTCGATACCAGACCAAGTGCCACAACGTGGCAATACCACCAGTCGCAATATATTTAAAAACCTTTACTTAGTTCAAGGCTGGGGTTTTGAAGGCGAATTTCCCAATTTACCCAAAGCTGTGGTATTTATTGCTCCCCACACATCCAACTATGACGGTTTATATGCTTTTCTTGCCATGCTAGGAATCGGCATTAAAGTCACCATTTTTGGCAAAGACAGTTTGTTTAAAACCCCATTAAAATCACTTTTCGAATGGATTGGCGTCATTCCAGTTCATCGTGATTCACCTCATGGCTTAACCCAGCAAATTATAGACGTCATTCAACAGCAAGATAAAATTTGGATTGCGATTGCACCTGAAGGTACCCGAAAAAAGGCTGAAAAAATCAAAAGTGGTTTTTACCATATTGCTATGGGGGCTGACATTCCGATTGTAATTTTTTCGCTAGATTATGAAAAAAAAACAGATTCATTGTTTAGGTACACTCCAGCCAACAGGCGATTATGAAAAAGATTTGCAGGATATTTTAGAGCGTTTTAAAGGAAAGTTTTCTCCTAAACGTCTGCATTTATTATCACTTCCTTTACAAAAACTATGGAAAAATGGCTAGAAAAAAAAGATGCAATCTGTTCAGATGTGCAGCATATATATTTGATCAAAAGTAATTCCCATGCGTGTTAAACAACTTGGTTTTATAGGCTTATTGGGTCTAGCCCTCGTTGGCTGTGACAAAACGGCAAAAACCCCTACTCAAACCACCGCGATTAAAGCCCGAGAACCTGTGATTGCAATTGCACTCGGTGGCGGTGGTGCAAAAGGTTTTGCGCATATTGGCGTACTTAAAGTCTTAGAGTCTCACGGGATCAAGCCAAAAATTGTCACAGGAACAAGTGCGGGTAGCTTTGTGGGCAGTATCTATGCCAGTGGTAAAACGCCTTATCAAATGCAACAAATTGCTCAACAATTAAAAGAGTCTGACCTACGCGATTTAACCTTAAACAGTCAAGGGATTGTGCTTGGTCAAAAACTACAGGACTATGTCAATCGTAATGTTGCCAATAAACCAATCGAACAGTTTCCGATTCGTTTTGCCGCTGTAGCAACACGCTTAGACAATGGTAAAAAAGCTGAATTTATTAAAGGCAATGCTGGGCAAGCAGTTCGGGCATCATGCAGTATTCCCAATGTATTTGTACCAGCTACGATTGGAAATGCCAAATATGTCGATGGTGGTTTAGTCAGTCCGATCCCTGTACAAACTGCCCGAGATATGGGGGCTGACATTGTTATTGCCGTCGATATATCAGCTCGTCCAAGTGGCAGCCAGCCGATGAATATGTGGGGGCTATTAGACCAAACGATTAATATCATGGGTCAACAAAGCATCAATAATGAATTGGCTCAGGCCAATATCGTGATACAGCCTAAAGTTGGGCATTTGGGGACACTTGATCTTAAATCGAGTAATCAAGCGATTTTAGAAGGTGAAAAAGCAGCGCAAGGTAAAATTATCGCCATTCAAACTGCAATTAATAACTTTAAGAAATCCCCTGCTGCTCTAAAACCTGCACCACGTGCAAGATTCTAATGAAGCAATGAATCATTTCACATCGGTATGATTTAATACAAGAATAATCATGTTTTTATATGCAGTAGGAAAATGATCTGCTACATTGGTATGGATGATTCGTCATCTATACCAATGATAATCACAAGGGTAGATTATGGACTTTATTTTTGAACCGTGGCATTGGTTTGTGCTTGGCATCTTGCTGATCTTATCTGAACTTATTCTACCTGCATTTGCTGCATTGTGGTTTGGTATTGCTGCAGTAGTGGTCAGTATTTTGTTTTGGCTATTCCCAAGTATGAGTTTTGCATTACAAGTCATATGCTGGATTATCTTATCCATCATCTGTACTGTCGCTTGGTTTAAATTCGTCAAACCTCTTTCTATAGATAAAACTAAAGCTGGGCTTCCACGTGAAGCAACGATTGGACAAACAGGAATGGTTATTCAAACTGGACTGAGTCATGATCAAATTCGCGTTCGCTTTCCAATGCCTGTTTTAGGTTCTGATGAATGGAACTGCCGTACCTTATCACCAGTACAAGTCGGTGACCGTGTCCGAGTGACAGATATATTAGGTAATGATTTAGTGGTACAACTACATTCATTATCTCAATAATGAAGAATAAAGAGGAAAATTAAATGGGTTTTGGTTCTATTGTTGTTTTAGTCTTATTTGTATTTGTCGCTATAACCATTTTCAAGGGTGTCCGCATTGTCCCTCAAGGTTATAAGTGGATTGTGCAACGTTTAGGTAAATACCATACCACACTGAGTCCAGGGTTAAACTTCGTCATCCCTTATGTGGATGAAGTTGCATATAAAGTTACAACAAAAGATATCGTTTTAGATATTCCATCACAAGAAGTAATTACACGTGACAATGCTGTTCTGGTGATGAATGCAGTCGCATATATCAACCTGACCACGCCTGAAAAAGCAGTCTATGGTATTGAAAATTATACATGGGCAATTCAAAATCTAGTCCAAACTTCACTCCGTTCAATCGTCGGTGAAATGGATTTAGATGATGCTTTGTCTTCACGTGATCACATCAAAGCGAAATTGAAAGCCGCCATTTCTGATGATATTTCAGATTGGGGAATTACCCTAAAAACTGTTGAAATTCAGGATATTCAACCCTCTCACACCATGCAAGCTGCCATGGAAGCCCAAGCTGCTGCTGAACGTCAACGTCGTGCAACAGTGACTAAAGCAGACGGTGAAAAACAAGCGGCGATTTTAGAAGCAGATGGTCGTTTGGAAGCTTCACGTCGTGATGCAGAAGCACAAGTTGTTTTGGCTGAATCATCTCAACGTGCGATTGAAATGGTGACTTCTGCGGTAGGCGATAAAGAAGTTCCTGTCGCATATTTGCTGGGTGAGCAATACGTGAAAGCAATGCAAGATATGGCGAAATCAAATAACGCCAAAACTGTAGTGCTTCCTGCTGATATCATGAATACCATTCGTGGCGTGATGGGTAGAAACAATTAAAATCAATTATTTAGAACACAAAATAGGTAACTTTAGAGTTACCTATTTTTAATTCAACCATCACGAAACAAGTATGTTTAAAAGTTGCTGTTAACTTTTCCTTGCAAGCAAGAATTGGGATATTTGATTAAGTTCCTGAGCATCTTTACCAAAATAAGCAAGTGCTTCAAATGCCTGGTCATGTAATTGTTGAGCATAAACTTGAGCATTTTCTAAACCCATCAACGCTGGATAAGTCGATTTATCGACTTGCTCGTCTTTACCTGCTGTTTTACCTAAAGATGCTGTATCAGAAATTACATCCAAAATGTCATCTTGTACCTGAAATGCAAGACCAATGGCTTGACCGTACTGGCGCAATTGTGGAATCGCTTGATCCGTACCTGAAAAAATTGTTACCGCAGACATCATGATTGCAGCTTGTATTAATGCGCCTGTCTTATTGCGATGAATATTTTCAAGGTGCGTCTGATCGACATGTTGACCTTCAGCCTGTAGATCCAGAACCTGACCACATACCATTTTAGAACTTGCTGTTGCCAAAATTTGCATTTGTCGAAGGATAATGCCTTGATCTACCGCATGTCCTTGATCAAAGAGTCTACTACCCAATACTTCAAATGCCATGGATTGCAGAATATCACCCGCTAAAAGTGCGGTATCTTCACCAAATGCGACATGGCAAGTGGGTTGCCCTCGACGCAATAAATCATTGTCCATGCAAGGTAAATCATCATGAGCAAGCGAGTAACAATGGATAAATTCAATCGCAATTGCCGCTCGACGTACAGCTGCAAAATTAGGATTATCTGCTTTTAAATCTGATGTCGCATAACTCAATGCAGGTCTAACCCTTTTCCCACCTAACATTACGGCATGGTGTACAGCAGACTTTAAAGGTTCTGGCAAAGAAAAAGCATCTAAAGCAGTCTGTAAATCTTGCTGAATTTGCACTTGCGCTCGTTGTAAAATTTCTGCATTTACATGGGGAATTGAAGTCACATCTGCCTCTATTTGCACAAATTTCTAAAACTAAAAACACTCTAGTTTTAAATGAATTGGTATATTTGATGAGTCAGAGACATTCTACTATGAGTGATTATAATTCTCACCCATTTATTCGAGGATAAATGGCGAAATCAAAATGCAGATGATGTATACATCTTATCCTTATTTTTTTAATAAAAATAAAGCATTCTTGCCTTTTTGTTTTGCAAAACGAACGGCAAGCTCGAGTTCTTTTAAAACATCGACTTCCAGCTCTTGATTGTCCTGATCTAAATGTAGAATCCCAATAGATGCCGTAAGATATTCATCATTTTGCCCAAAGAAGATTTTCTCCTCAGTGATTGCAAATTTAAATCTTTCAGCAAGGGTCAATACCGCCCACTCAGTCAATTGCTCAATAACAACAACGAAACTTGCAGAGTTTAATCGGAAAATTTGTGCTTCTGTCTGACTCATTGCTTCACTCAGTACAGCGCCCAATCGTATTAAAATATCATCACCAGCAGAGTAGCTATTGAGTTGATTAAAACGTTTGAAATCATCAAGATCAATTTTAATAAAAGATACTGCGGATTTTCGAGTTGTTTGCGACTTCTCCTTGAGATAATGATCAAAAGCAAAAGCGTTTTGCAATCCCGTCACCAAATCCAAGTAAAGATGATTGTGTAATTTTCGATTATTATTTAACAGCACATTTTCTCTGCGCTTTAAGCGTGTGATGTCTGAACAAACGACCACAACCCTTTCAATTTCATTTGCTGAATTGCGTATGGCTTTAAAATAAGAAAGATAGAATTTCCCTTTAACATAAAACTCTTGTTCAAAATCATTTTGATTTTTTGCAAAATGACGCATAGCCTCATTGAAATGTGCATAAACCACAGTCGAAAAGGTGTTCAATAACTTATCAAATAGATACAGTGCATCACTTTCATAGATATCTGCAAACTTCTGATTCACCCCTAAAAAACGTGCTTCTTGGTCGAGTAAGGCGATCGGCAAAGGAATCTGTGAAATAAAAGAAACCAAATGCAATTTATCAATATCTTGCAAATATTCAAAAACCTTCAAACTTTCAAGGCTTGCTTGCAGTTTTATAAGCTCTTGTTCCATATACGACCTCAATGCTGATTTATTTTTGAATAAAGTGAAATCAGCATTGAATTCACCTATAGACACAAATTTGAATCTCCTGACCCAGTATCCGACTGAATAAGTGTCTCTATGATATAATTAATTTTATGTAATGCACCACTCAAAAAAATTCCAATTGACGACAAACGTCACAAAATAACAAAACCTTGCATATGCAAGGTTTTGTTAAAGTTCATCATTTTAGCTACTTATCAATATCTAATAGCGACTAAATTATCTTCAGAAACTATCTTCGGGGACACGAACCCAACCTTCCATCAAGACACGAGCACTACGACTCATAATGGCTTTTTTAACAACCCACTGACCATTTTCATTTAAAGCTTGCGCACCCACACGAAGTGTTCCAGATGGATGACCGAAGCGTACAGCTTCACGCTCTCCTCCACCTGCAGCCAAGTTAACCAAGGTCTGCGGAATCGCTGCCGCAGTACCAATCGCAACAGCTGCTGTGCCCATCATTGCATGATGCAATTTACCCATTGATAATGCACGAACCAATAAATCTATATCTGATACAGAGACTTGCTTTCCACTTGAAGAAGTATAGGCTTTAGGTTTAGATACAAATGCCACTTTAGGTGTATGTTGGCGATTTGCTGCTTCACTGAGGTCTTTGATTAAGCCCATTTTTAGCGCACCATACGCACGAATTTTTTCAAAACGTGCTAAAGCGTTGGCATCACTATTGATATCATCCTGTAATTCAGTACCAGCATAGCCAATCTCTTCAGCATTCAAGAATATAGTGGGAATACCCGCATTGATTAATGTGGCCTGAAATGTGCCTATTTCTGGAACCTCTAAAGTATCAACTAAATTTCCAGTCGGGAACATTGCTCCCCCCTCTTCACCATCATCTGCTGGATCTAAAAATTCAATTTGCACTTCTGCAGCAGGAAAAGTAACTCCATCTAATTCAAAATTACCCGTTTCTTGAACTTGTCCATTAGATATAGGTACATGTGCAATAATTGTTTTATGAATATTGGCTTGCCAAATACGAACCGTACATATGCCATTTTCAGGAATCCGATCTGCTGCAACCAACCCATTACTAATCGCAAAAGAACCTACAGCTGCAGTTAAATTCCCACAATTACCACTCCAATCAACAAATGCTTTATCAATCGAAACTTGCCCAAAAAGATAATCAACATCATGCTCAGGCTGTGAACTTTTCGACAAAATGACTGTTTTACTGGTGCTTGAAGTTGCACCTCCCATACCATCAATTTGTTTTCCATATGGGTCTGGACTCCCGATCACACGAAGTAATAGCTGATCACGGGCTCGTCCAGCAGTCTGTGCGCGTTCTGGGAGGTCCTCTAATTTAAAGAACACACCTTTACTTGTACCACCACGCATATACGTTGCAGGGATTTTGATTTGTGGTGCAAAACTCATTTTGTCGCATTCCTTTCAATTATCTTTGTTGTCAAAATAATGAATCATTATTCAGTTTTATCTTACCCTTTTTTTTTAAAAAACACGGATAGATTGACTTAAATATTAAATAAAAACATTAAAATTGAATAAATATTAAACAGCTTAATGATATATTTAAAATATCAAAGTAAAACTTATTGTATTGAAAATTAAGCAAAAACTTAGACATACTGTTTTTTGACTTTACAGTTCTCCTTTATAAATCAATCCGATACTAGGCTAAAAGTAACCAATCTATTACAATATTTATATTCGTATAAATAGAGCTGTATACATTGAGCAACGAGTCTACACAATTACAACGTGGACTTAAAAATCGTCATATTCAATTGATTGCCATGGGTGGTGCTATTGGAACAGGACTGTTTTTGGGTTCAGCACATGTCATCGAAAAAGCTGGGCCATCCATTATTTTGGGTTATGCAATTGGCGGTTTGATCGTTTTTTTAATTATGCTTCAACTGGGGGAAATGATTGTTCATGAACCTGTTGCTGGTTCTTTTAGCCATTTTGCCAATAAATACTGGGGAAAATTCCCTGGATTTTTGACGGGCTGGAATTACTGGATGCTCTATGTTCTTGTTGCAATGACAGAACTTACAGCTGTTGGTAAATATATCAACTATTGGTGGCCTGAAATCCCCAACTGGATTTCGGTATTGTTCTTCTTCGTTGTGATCACGCTGATTAACCTTGGTAATGTAAAATTCTATGGTGAATCCGAGTTTTGGTTATCTATTGTTAAAGTCACTGCAATTATTGCCATGATTGTTTTCGGTATTTATCTGATACTTACCGCAGACGTTACATCAGGTATCGCTTTTTCAAATCTATGGTCACACGGTGGTTTCTTCCCCAATGGATTTGAAGGGCTATTCTTCATGTTGGCTTTCCTTATGTTTGGATTCGGTGGTATTGAATTAGTCGGTATGGCTGCGGCTGAAGCAAAAGATCCCGAAAAAACCATTCCAAAAGCAATCAATCAAGTTGTTCCACGTATTTTAATTTTTTACGTCGGTTCAATGGTCATTCTTTTATCATTGGTGCCGTGGAATCAATTAAACTTCGGTGGTTTAGACAAAAGTCCGTTCGTCATGGTGTTTAGTATGATCGGGATTGCTTGGGCAGCGCACTTGGTGAATTTTATTATCCTCACCGCAGCGCTTTCTGTGTATAACAGTGGAATGTATGCCAATAGCCGTATGCTGTATGGTTTAGCAAAACAAGGCAACGCTCCTAAAATTTTTACTAAAACCAATAAACACGGTGTACCGATTCCAGCAGTCCTACTTTCTGCGTTTTTGATTTTAGGTTGTGTACCGTTAAATTATTATTTGCCAGAAGATGCATTAAGTCACTTGATGTATGTGGTTGTAGGTGCATTAGTACTTAACTGGTTAATGATCACTTTAACCCACTTAAAATTTAAACGTGCATTACGCTTGACCAATCAAACCAGCAAATACCCTGCTCTATGGGCTCCGATGAGTAACTTCATCGTGATTATCTTTATTGGTGTGGTTTTATATATCATGTGGGATCAAGGTTTTAAAGAATCAGTATTAATGATTCCTGTGTGGATCACGTTGATGCTTATTCTGTTTGATCTTTTGAATCCGAATGAAATAAAAACAGAAGAAAAATAGACCGAATATAAAGCTATTATCCCGATAATAGCTTTTTTTTCATAGGCACATACGGTAAATTATTGACTTATCGCGCCTTTAGCTTAACTGGATAGAGCAGTTGCCTCCTAAGTGACCGACGTGGGTTCGAGTCCTTCAAAGCGCACCAATATAGATTATAAGAAGATATAGCATAGTATATTAAGCATTTCAGAAGTATTGAAAATACTGATTTTATAATTTAATAGTCTAAGATAGTTTATGATAATCAGGTGTTTTTAACGGTACTATTAACGGTATCTACAAAATACCGCTAAATATGGTACCGCTAAAATGGCTAGAACCGTTGTACCGCTTAATGATACTAAGATTAAGAAGGCGAAATCGGTAGATAAAAATATTAAGCTCTCCGATGGTGGTGGCTTATACTTACTCGTTGATAAAAACAATAATAAGTTTTGGCGCTTTGACTACTATCGCCCTTATTCCAAAAAACGAAATACGATTAGCTTTGGTATTTATCCAGAAGTCTCACTTGCAGATGCTCGCTCTCGTCGTGATGAGGCAAGAAGCCTGCTTGCACAAAATATAGATCCACAAGAAGAAAAGAAAAGGATTGCTGCTGAATATGGTGATGCCTTAAAGAATAATTTTGAAACTGTTGCTTTGGATTGGCTATCAAAGCAGAACATTGTTGATTCAACTCGGTTGACCGCACAAAGGTTGCTAGGTGTTGTTTTTGAGAGTATTGGCAAAAAGCCGATCAACAAAGTTACTCCCGTTGATATTTTAAATATTTGTCGAATCTATGAGCGACAAGAAAAATATGAGACTGCCAAGAAGGTAAAGGTCAAGTGTGGCCAAATACTTCGCTATGGTGTCGCTACTGGCCTTTGTGATCGAGATGTGACACAAGATCTTCGTGGTGCGCTTAAAACGCCTGTGGCTGAGCATATGGCAGCAATTATCAATCCAAATGAGTTTGCAGTTCTTCTTGATGATATAGATAACTATGAAGGCACTTATATAACAAAAATTGCTTTAAAAATGGCCCCATTGGTTTTTGTTCGACCAGGTGAGCTTCGTCATGCAAAATGGAGTGATATAGATTTTGAGGAAAAGATTTGGGCCTACACACCACCAAAAACAAAAAGTAAGACAGGTGTTGAGTTGATTGTTCCTCTATCTGATCAAGTCTTAAAACTTTTTGAAGCAATACACCCAGTCACAAGCAATCAAAGTGATTTTGTATTCCCTGCTGTCACATCCAACCTGAAACCTATGTCAGAAAATACAATCAATCAAGCACTGAGAAGATTGGGTTATCAGAAGGAACAAGTGTCTGGACATGGATTTCGAGCATCTGCTAGGACCATGCTTGAAGAAGTACTGCAATTCCCCATTGAAATTATTGAGATGCAGTTAGGCCATCAGGTACGCGCGACATGCACGGTCGGGCTTATAACCGAACCAAGCATTTAGAGAAGCACAGGCAGATGATGCAAAGATGGTCTGATTATTGTGATGAGTTAAAATCTGGCATTCAAAAGCAAAACAAAACGACCTAATTTGTCGCAACCTTGTTTATCCACAGTTTATAAATTTGAATTCGATCTGTGACAATTCTATCATTATTTTGATTTCGTAACGATTTCAAAAAATGAAAGAGAAAATTATTGCACTCATTGATATAAAAAAGGATTAGTGCCATTCAGCCACACCAAGACACACTAAGACAAAAATTATAATAAAACCCTTATTCTTCAAACCATCCATCAAATTTCATGTAGACACACTAGGACATATTAGGACACAATGAGCATCAATAATTATGTACACATGCGTGTACATAATCGTAAGTCTTATTAGTCTTTTAAAATTATGTACACAGGTGCACTATGGCTTTAACTGAGGCATGGCTTAAAGCCAATAATGGTAAAACACGAGATAAAGTCGAAGAAGTTGCAGATAGAGACTCTATGAGTGTCAGAGTTTCAGCAAAAGGCAAGATAGTATTTCAATTGCGCTATAGATTTGCTGGTAAAGCCGAAAGGTTAGATCTGGGGATCTACCCTCACCTATCTCTAAAAGATGCTCGATTAAAATCTAGTGAAATGCGAGCACTACTTGATAAAGATCAAAATCCAAAAATTGAAATACGTGTTCAACAGCAAAAATATATTGATGCAACAACTTTAAAAGAAGTATTTACAGATTGGTATGAAAGTTATTGCTTAAAAAAGAAAACTTCAGCTGCAGATATTAAGACCTCTTTCGAGTTACATGTATTTCCTGAAATCGGCGACCTTCCTATTGACCGTATTACATTACAACAGTGGCTTGCAATATTGGAAGAACTTGCTGAAGAGAAGCCTTCAATTGCAGAACGTGTTCTTACTAATGCCAAGCAAGTTTTAAAATGGGCTAAGAAGCGTGAATTACTTGAAGTGAATGCCTTATCGGATATTTATGCTAAAGAAGATTTAGGTATAGAAAAAAATAGAGTCAACCGGATTCTAACCGATGAAGAAATATCTATGGTTCTAATGGCCATAGAAGAGTCAAAGATACTGCCTAAGAACAAAATATTCCTTAAACTTTGCTTGATGTTTGGCTGCCGTAATGGTGAATTAAGAAAGGCTAAGAAAAGTGATTTTGATTTAAAACGTAAAGTCTGGATTGTACTGTACTAGCTCAAACCAGATCTGACAGTTACCCATTTTTTAGTGTGCCTGTCAGGTTAAATTTGAGCTAAATTCTTCTCAGCCCAAATTCGCTTCCCATCAAGTACTGTTTCCAGTGGTGTGCGACC
>WNDP01000004.1 GCA_009912575.1 Acinetobacter bereziniae | reverse complement strand
CTATGGAAAAAATGGTCAGGCTATCATCACCGAAGTTTGGTCGAAACTAAGATGCATTGCATCAAATTATTAGGCGATAAACTCAGTGCTAGGAACTTTCAAAGCCAAGTCAATGAGGTACATGCCCGTATAGCTATTTTAAATAAATTTACAGAATTAGGCCGACCTCATACTCAAGTTGTCACTTAAATTTGAGGCGCCTAGGAGAACTTTGCCTTTAAATCCTTTATGCAACAAAGCCCCAACAGACTGACAAAAATCGCTCCAAGATGCTTGCTTTTGAAACTGATCGAGCGCTTTTTTATAGTTTTTCTGGTCGTAATACTTTTGCCCTAATTTACGATATTGACTGAGTTTGGCACAACTCTGTTTTAGATTTCGTTCATCGTAGTCAGTAGCATGGTTTGATGTACTGAGGATCAATGTAAATGGTGCCAATAGACCGATTATTATTTTATTCATCGATATTCGTTCTGAAGTTCAGCGAGATTATTTATTGTTATACAACAGATTTTGAATCATTTACAAAAAAATGCGATTTGTCATGGCAAATCTCCCTCTATACTGTGTTAAGAAAGCTAAGTAGAGAGATTTAACCATGTTTGATGTTTAGCGTGAAAATTTTAGCTTACAGTACAAGCCATTGTTCAGATTTAACAGTCCTTAGATTTTAAAGAGATAATGGTGATTCATCAAAATTTAATTGCATTAATACCAAATCCCGCCAAATGCCAAATTTTTGTCCAACTTGTGGCATATAACCTGTTTGTTTGAATCCGAGTTGTTGATGTAAATAAATCGACGCTGCATTTTCATGGTCAATCGCTGCAACCATCACCTGAATATGATGTTGTTGGGCATGTTCGATTAACTTTAACATGAGACGTTTTCCAAGCCCTTTTCGTGCAAATGACGGGTTGATATAAACAGAATGCTCAACGGTTTGTTTATAGCCATTAATTGCTCTGAAACTCGCGTAGTCAGCATAACCTGCAATGGCATGAGAAGAAGTTTCTTCTGCCACAAACAGTGGAAATTGCTGCTGTTCTAATTCTAAAAACCATTGTTGATAATCATCTAAGGTTTTTAATTGGCTATTCCATGTGGCTAAACCTGTTTGAATTTCTTGGTTATAAATATGCATGATCTCAGTCAGGTCTGAGGTTTTCGCAGGGCGGATCTGAAAATTCATGAATCTTAGGTCAGAGGCAAATTTGTCTGTTTATTTTAAAAAGATTTACTTTTAAGGGCAATAAAAAAGCAAGGTTTCAACCTTGCTTTTTCATCTATTTATTCAATATCAATTAAAAGTGATATTTCACAAGCGCACTGACGTTATTTTCATCTTTGCCAGGAACGCCGTATTTGTTATGCCATACAGAGTGTTCAACACCTAGATATAAACGAGTATCTGGAAAAATGTGTTTACCTGCATTTCATTTCCACTGTGTTGTCCAGTTCAATTCACTTGAGTGAGCAACTTGATCTTTTTCTGCAGTTGACCAATCTAGGAAGCCATCTACAAGGAATTCTTCAGAAGCAATTTTAAATGGAATACCGTAAGCGAAAGTCAATTGGTAGTCATCTTCTTGGATTTCATTGTTAGCACGATAGAAGTTTAACTGTGCATATTGGAAATACGGAATCGCTAAGTCCACGCCAACACCATATAGGTAGTTGTTCATGTCTTTACCACCTTCCCAAGTCGTCGCAATCAATACATCTTTGATTGGACCGAGTTCAAGTTTTTTTCCTGAAACCGCACCTAGGCTAAGACGTGGTGAAACTTCGAAATATGTATCTGACTGACCACCGCTGTTGGTGCGGTCCGCAAATGCAAAGAAATCACCATATTTAAGCTTTGCCGCATATTCAAAAGTGATTGTCGACTGTTTCTCATCTGGCGTTAATTCATAGTTTTCACCATAAAGACCAGTAATACTAAAATCTTGCCAAACTGGCGCAGCTTGAACCAAAGTTGCAGTTGAAGCCATTGCGAAAATCGCAGCAATTTGTGTAAGTTTCATGAAAAATCTTTCCCCCCAAGAAAAGCGCTTCAAGGATACAGATTCCGCAATAAAAATAAAGCTAAAAATAGATGGAATGTAAATAAATATGTAAACGTCAAGCAAGGAAATGTGTTGAAAACGTGAACATTAAAATATCTCGAAAAATCAACTTTTGTTCAATCAACAAGACCATCTGATTTACAAGAGTTGAGTTTTTTACTCGGAATTACACATAAAAAACTAAAAAAATCATTAAATTATAAAGTAACGTAACAAGATGTCATTTTTCATATTGTTTTCATAAAAAAGTTAAAAATCCGCTTGCATATTTTTCCGTATGGCCTGATATTGAATGTATAAGAACACAAATCTGCAGATCATTTAAAAGTGTTCATCTTTTCAAGAGAGGAGTTCAGGTTCCAATTTATTGAAGGTGAAAAGCTGTTTATACAGCTGGCTTTAAGTGAGCCAATACATAAGTTTTGCACTGTTTTTAGATTAGAAAGAGGTTTTTTTATGAATATTGAAATCCGTACAGATAAAAATATTAGAATTAGAATTAGAAATAGTGATCGTTTAATTACCTATGTGCGCGACGAGCTAAATCAAGAATTCCAACGTCATAGTGAGCGTATAACCCAATTCTCAGTTCACATTAGTGATGAAAATGGGGATAAAAAATGTGGGGATGATGATATTCAATGTATGATCGAAGTGAAAGCAGCAGGATTGAAGCCTGTGGTGGTTAAACACCGTGCTAAAAATATCGATCTTTCACTACATGGTGCAATTGACCGCGTAAAACGTAGTTTAGAGCATGTATTGGAGAAAATTGAAAATCCACGTGGTGGGAAATTAGAACTTGCCGATGCGGATGAAGCATAAGTAGAAAAAGGCCCTCAGGGCCTTTTTTATTGTATTAAAATCAAAAACGTTGTGAACTTTGTCATAAATTAACAATAAATGCCATTTAAACCAAAAAATTGAAGTATTAAAATTTTTCAAAGCTATTTTAAAAATATTCGTCATAATGTTGCTATGAATAGAATAGTGAGATCAAAATGTTATCAGCACAACAACAAGTCTTTGTACAGGCTTTAGAAGATTTAGACCTTGCTCAAGTGAAACGTTTGCTGGCAGATGGGTTTGATCCTAACTTTATGGAACCAGAAAAAGGCCCTGCGGTATCTATTTGGTCAGATGGCTTGTTTAAGTGGTGGGAGAAAATCTGTGATGCTCATGAAGCAGGGCAACCATTGAATGCGGAACAGAAAGCACAAGATTTACAACCACATTTAGACATTTTAGATGCTTTAATTCAAAGCAAAGCAAATTTTTATTTATGGGATGCAGAAGAGTGTTATGGTCCATTGTGGGATGCGGCCAGTGCAGCGTGTGTGCCTGTGATTCAAAAGCTTCTAGACCACAATGTTGATCCAAATACCAAAGATGATGAAGGCAAAACTATTCTGTCATCCATCAGTGATTTGTTTTTTGATTGTGATTTTGATCAAATAGATTGGTCTCAGGCTTTACCTGAAGAGAAAGAATCTTTAGAGTTACTCCGTAGTCGCGGTGCGAAAATGTCCAAAGAATTATCGTAAATTTTGAGTCTTCATATGGCAATTTTAAATAGAATCACATTAGCCCTTGCTTCGAGTCTAAGTATAAGCGCAATGGCAGCAGAATTTTCTTTTGATCGTCCTGGATCTGGTTTTGGAACAGGAATCACACCAGTAGGTCAATTGGCTTGGGAACAAGGTTTACCAAGTGCAACTTATACTGAAACTAGAGTTGATGGTGCAAAAGCGAAAACTGTAACCTTAAATGGCGACATGCTTTTCCGTACAGGTTTAACATCAAGTATGGAATTACAGTTAGGCTGGCAAGGTCCAGCTTGGACACAAACCAAGTATAGAGGCGCTAAAGATGATGACTCTGGTTTGGGTGATGTTTCTATTGGGATTAAAAAAGCCATTGATTTGAACGATGATAAATTGTCTATGGCAATCTTGGCGCAAGCATTGATTGCAACTGGAAATGAAGGTTTTTCAGAAGAAGACGATATTTATAGTATTGGAACATCTTTAGATTATCAGTATAACGATTTGGTCAATACTGGTATCACCATGAATTACGCAGTACAAGATGGGCACTGGTCAGTAACAGCTATTCCTACAGTGGGCTATAAAATTGCTGGAAATCTGTCAGGGTTTTCTGAATTTGTTTACTCAAAAACTGAAAGCAAAAGTTACGAATATGGTCTAGGCTCAGGTTTAATTTATGCGCTGAATGAACGTACTCAATTGGATGGCAGTGTTGGTGTCGACTTAAATGGTCGTGATCGTAGCTATAAAGCAGGTTTGGGTATTTCATATTTATTCTAATTTATGTGTTTATAAGCAAAAGGAGCAGTTCAACTGCTCCTTTTTTTTTTGTGGCCAAATTTTCTAAGCTTTCAGAGAGCGTAAAACTTGGTTATGCTCTTTTCTAAAGCGTATATAAATATGGGAGAATAAAAATGTTAGAACTATTTATTGGTGATAAAAATTATTCAACTTGGTCTATGCGACCTTGGCTGGTGATTGAGCACTTTAAGATTCCTTTCAAGGAACATTTGATTCCTTTTGATCATTTCGACTTGGACAGTCAATTTAAGCAACATATCTTAAAAATTAATCCTACAGGCAAAGTGCCTGCTCTGGTTGATGATGGCTTTTTAATTTGGGACTCCTTGGCGATTTGTGAATATCTTGCTGAGAAGTTTCCTGAAAAACAGTTATGGCCACAAGAGATCAAACAGCGAGCACGTGCTCGGTCGATGTCTGCGGAAATGCACAGCAGCTTTGGTGCATTACGAAATGCATGCGGTATGAATATTGATGCTGATTTAAAGCATATTGGTATGCAACTTTGGCAGGAGAATCCAGCATTACAGCAAGATGTAAACCGAATTGTACAATTATGGTCCGAACGCCCCGAGTATGATGGCTTTTTATGTGGTGAGGACTTCACTATTGCAGATGCATTTTATGCACCTGTCGTGATGCGTTTTATAACCTATGGCATTCCTGTACCAGGTAACAGTCAACGTTATATTCAAAAAATGTTGTCTGTACCTGCTGTGCAAAAATGGATTGCTGAAGCGCAGTCAGAGTTCAGATTTGTGCCATGTGAAGAACAATATCGGACTCAGCCAGAACATAAGGCTTAAGCAATTTCATTGATTGCTTTTTGATAAGGCTGTACCTGATTTCGTCCCGATTGTTTCGCTCGATATAATGCTTTGTCTGCAAGATGGATAATTTTACTGATATTGTCATCATCATCAGACGTCGCAATCCCAAAACTGGCAGTTAATTGCACAAAATGATGATCAATCGACTCAAGCACTTGGTTTTGAATCGCTAGGCGACAACGTTCAGCAAGCGCTTGAGCACTTACTAATGTGGTTTAGGGTAAAGCAATAATAAATTCTTCACCCCCGTAACGCGCCACGATATCGGAGTGACGAATTTGTGAAGAAAGTAAGTTGGCCACCTGACACAAGGCTTCATCACCAAAGTGATGCCCATATAAATCATTAATGTCCTTAAAGTGATCAATATCAATCAAAATAATAGCGTAATAGCTTTGTTTATTTTGAATATCAGTCAGTTTTTCATTAAAAAATCGACGATTATATAAATTGGTAAGCGGATCAATTTCGCTGAGCCTTTTGATGAATGACTCTCTATGCCGCCATTGGGACAATAAAATTTCACATAAAATGAGACACACAATCAAAATAGGAACAATGAAATACAACATGGTGCCTACCCAAAATGGGTTGTCATGTCGATTATTTTCTAACACATGTTCATTAAATATGGGTGCATAAGGAATGAGGCGCCAATAGGTACAAAACATCATGGCAATATAAAACAGCAGTGCGGTAATCAACTGCACATAAATAATTTTTCGATTGAATAAAATCAATCCCACACCAGAAATACAAACAAATGCAAAAACAGTCGCTGGGCTATAAATACCTACGAGAAAGCCATCAGTGAGCATTAACGTAATAAAAATAATGATGACGACATGAGGTAAAACAGTGTTTGCCCATTTTTTGTGCTGAAAAAAATAACAAAAGGCAATCAGGAGAAAAAGTAAAAGTGTTGAACCTATATTGACCACAAGTTGAGAGCGGATTAATGAAATATTGACCCATTGCCAAATTTCAGGTTTTAGCAGAATAAAAATTTTCCATGCGATCCATGATAAATGCAAAGCAACCGTGAGGAACAGTATTAAGATACATCTATGCAAACTGCTCCAATTCATGATGATGTTTGAATCAAATTGTGTTTTTAGTTTTTGTAAAAAAAGATTAATTCCTAAATTTGATCCCGCCATCCATATTTTTTCCTCTATTTTAGTGATGTGTATTGATTGTATATTGATGATATTTTCTAAATTATAATGATTAAAATTTGTTATAACAAAGTATTATTATGAATTATTTGTTAAAAAATACTGAGCAATTCTTTAGATAATAATAATCAAGAGGAGTATTGTAGAGACCTGTTAAGAACGTATACCTTTACTTGAGTAAAAAGGAGCTGGGTTGCTTTTCGCTAAATATAAAGCTTCATCAGCTTGCCTGAGTACGGCATCACTCAGACTGTCTTGCTGGGAAACAGCAAAACCACTACTGATTTGCAATGAAATCAATTTATTATGGATCTGTAGCGTGTGAGTATTTATTAAATCAGTCAAACGATCAGCAATATGTTGCGCTTGTGCTTTATTCACATCACTTAAAATTAAAATAAATTCAGATTCGCTATAACGACCAACCAAGTCAGTTTCGCGAATATTTTGCGATAACTGTTGAGCAATGGCTGCTAAAGCCTTCGTTGCTGTCTTTAAACTATATTGCGTTTTAACGGCATTCAGATTATCTACACTGAGTAAAATAATTCCATAGTGGGATTCAATTTGTGGATGAAGCTCTTTTAAATAAGTATTGATTGCAAATTGATTATAAATACCCGTATCTGGATCAATTTCTAAATCATTATGGCTTTGGTCTTTATGAATTAATTTGGCAATAAAAGAATGCTTCAGTACTTGATTGAATAATGAATGAATTTTACGTCGTCTTTCAGAATAAATTTTATTACGCATCATCTAATCCATCCGTACTTGGATTTTTATTTTGTGATACCTAGAATGTAGCAACTTATTCGAGCAAACTCAAATTAAAGTTTTGGTAAATGCTTGATGAATATAAAAATAATATGTGAAACTGTGATTAATTTTGCAGTAAAATTTAATAATCGGACAGCATTAACCAAATATGATGTATAGAAAAAATATCCGCTTTGTCATGTTTAAACTGGAGGATGTTGGTTTTTAAAGAGGGTGATATTCGTTTTCTTACGAAGCTGAGCTTAATAAATAATGAAACTCAATATCTTTTACCAAACGAAAATATATGTTTAAAAAACTTGCAATTGCACATTCTATATTCAAGCACAAAAGCAGATTACATTGAGGATGCCTACTCTAGCCCGACTGTATTTTTTGCACTACAAGCAAAGTAGTGCTTGGTTTTTGCTCAGGTATTTTTGTTTGGATCAAAACATGACAAAAATATGCAGTGGCATGAGAAATAAATGCGCTATTTCTCATGCTTACATGTTTTAGAATAGCAATATCCTTATCGCTTGATGATAGTAAGAACAACAATCATTTATCTAGAAAAAGTAGATGAAAGAATTTCATTGCGATTTTTCATATAGGTATTAAATATTCATCTCTGTACAACAAAGATCGATAATTAATCTTGATCTATTTTATGGGCAAATTCGGCGATATCCGTTAATGACTTTTTCGCTTCGTCAAACCAAGGGCTGAACATTTGAAAGTTATGCCACATGCCTGTATAGAGCTTATAATTCACTTTGACATCAGCAGCTTTGGCTTTTTCTTCAAAACGTTGCGCATCGGAGAGTAAAATTTCTTTAGAACCAATTTGTACTAACGTTGGTGGCAAGCCTTCAAAGTCTCCATAAATAGGAGAAAGTGCAGGTAAAGAACGGTCTACATGTTTTGGAACATAAAAATCAATGCCCGATTCCAGTGCTTCGATTGACAATAAAGCATCATGTTTTTGGTTGTATCGCAATGATTCACCTGTGAGGGTCAGGTCCAAAAAGGGTGACATAAGAATCAAGGCGCTTGGAAGTTGTTGTGGATTTTCTGCTTTAATTCGAAGCGCCAAAGCTAAAGCTAAATTAGCGCCGCAAGAGTCACCTGAAATAATGATGTCTTTGGGTTGTATGCCTTGATCCAATAATTGTTGATAAACATCGTAAATGGCATCTCCTGCTTCAGGAAACTTATTTTCAGGAGCGAGTGGGTAATCTAAATGCAAGACTTGCATTTGTGTTCGTGCTGCAATTTCAGATAAAAAAGCACGATGTGTCTTGAGAGATCCAACAAAAAAAGCGCCACCATGAATATGTAGAATCATTTGAGTTGAATGCGCTTGAGGCTTGATTTCTTCAGCACGAATCCCAGCAATACGCAAAGCGCGGATTTGTACATCTTTACGTTGTGGAAAAACGCGTGCGAGTTGTTCTATACCAAAGCGAGCAGTGGCTGGTGGTAGGTTAAAACGGCTTGGAAATTTGAAGCTTGATTTAAGAATAGATTCTGTAAGATATTGTTTCAGTGCAGAGTTCATCTTCATGTTTATTCCATATTGTTAAATTTTCAGCTTTATTTTTGTTGATTTACCAACATTTGTTACAAGGGTACACTATATAGTCACATAGAAGAATTGCTTAATTGACGCAAGTTTTTGATACTATAGATTGTCAATTAGACTAGGGAAAACAAAACAATGAAAAAAATTGTACTCGCATTAGGCGTATTATCGGCAACAGTTCTTGCAAACGCTGCAGATCCACTCAATGGAACAGTTTGGAAAACAATTGACGATGCAACGAAACAACCGAAAGCACTTGTGAAATTCACTGAACAAAAAAATGGAACATTGACGGCAACGATTCAAAGCATTTTAACACCAGGTGAAGAAAACTCTTGTACTAAATGTGAAGGTCCTTATCACAATAAGCCTTTGAAAGGTGTCACCATCGTGAATGGTCTACAAAATGTAGGTGGTAAGAGTTATGACAATGGTACAATTTTAGATCCTAAAAACGGTAAATCTTATAAACTTAAAGGTGAGCTAGCAGGTAACCAGTTAAAGCTACGTGGTTATATGGGTATTTCAGCTTTAGGTCGTAACCAAACTTGGGTACGTGCAAACTAAGTGATATGTGCTTTAAAACATTATGACGTGAAAGAGCCTGATCAATGGATCAGGCTCTTTCATTTTCGATTAATTTTATGTTGTGGTGGCTTTACACCGTAGTTTTTAAAGCTTTAATTTGATCTTCATCATAACCGACAACGTATTGACCATTTTGATCAATGACAGGGCGCTTAATTAAACTGGTATGTGTGCTCAGTGCATCAATCAAGGCATCTTCACTGGATAAAGCGAGTTGTTGTTGTTCTTCACTGAGTTTTTTCCATGTGGTTCCTTTTTTATTTAAAATCACATCTTGCCCAAGTTGATCTAGCCATAACTTAATCGTATCTGCATCGATGCCTTGTTTTTTATAATCATGGAACTCATAACTCAGTCCAAGTGCTGTCAATAAATCAAAAGCTTTCTTCATGGAGTTACAATTTTTAATGCCGTAAATTTTCAACATGTCTTAACCTAATTTGCAATTGCCTGAATGAATTGAAAGAGTAACAAAATTGTCCATCAGTTCCGTATAGAATAAATTAAATATTAAAAAGAACGGAGCTATGTCATCAAAAATTAACATTCTGCGATTAATCTTTTAGCTGAGTTGGCATTAGATCAGCTGATATAAACTATTTAAAATAACTGGAAGCAAAAAAAGAAAACAATAAAAAGAGAAAACCCGCATCTAATCATCCTGATTATGCGGGTCTCATTACAACGTCCAATGTCACATCCTTGAAAATAAATATTCAACATATTTATTTCTTTTCGTACTACGGCGTCCTATCCTTTTGCTGTCATCCTGACAATGTCCCTGTGCCGTGGAAAGTATAATGCGCTTATTCATGTAAAGAAAATATACGATAACACGACAAAATTTGTAGGTTATTACCGCATATTCAGTGAACAAGTGTAATCTGAGTGGGCCGATTTTGATCAAAACCCAGCCAAAATGACCTAAATTCGGTAATCAATGATGACCGGTGCGTGATCGCTATACCATTCATCTTTGTAGACCCAAGCATTGACTGTACGATCTTTCCAATCGGGTGAGCAGGCATGATAGTCAATACGCCAACCGACATTTTTAGCACGTGCTTGCTCACGGGTTGACCACCATGAATATAGTTCAGCTTCTTTTCTGACTTCACGGAAAGTATCCACATAACCCAAATCATCATAAATATGATCTAACCATGCACGTTCATGCGGCAAGCAGCCCGAAGATTTTTGATTGCCTGACCAGTTTTTAATATCAATACGTTTATGCACAATGTTGTAATCACCGCAGACAATGATGGATTTATCTTCATCACGCCATTGTTTTAAAATTTTTGAGTATTCTTCTAAAAAATGGTCTTTGCGTGCTTGAGCTTCATCACCAGATGAACCTGAAGGTAAATACAATGAACAAATATGTACAGGCTTGGCTAAGCCTAAATCAAATTCAGCATGAATGAAGCGACCTTGGCTGTCTGCAAGCTCAAAGCCTAAACCATTGCTGATGGATTTAAAGGGTAAGCGACTATAAATAGCCGTTCCTGCATAGCCTGATTTTTGTGCAGGAAACAGATGGGTGAACCAACCTTCAGGTTTGAACTTATCCGTCCACTGCTCATGTGTAATACGGCTTTCTTGGATGCAAATTACATCTGCATCTGATTTTTCCATCCATTCAAGTAGGCCTTTAGTGACGGATGAACGTAAGCCATTTACGTTAATTGAGACAACTCTTAAAATTTTTTGATCACTTGGATAGCTACTCTTTGGTATCATGCGCAGTCATAACCTCAATGTATGAATTTTGGAGCACCTCATGTCAACGCCAGCTCAGTTTAACCCACAAGCTTTTATCGAACTTGCATTATCACGTGGTGTGCTTAAATTTGGTGAGTTTACTTTAAAATCAGGTCGTGTGAGCCCTTATTTTTTTAATGCAGGTCTACTCAACGATGGTGAAGCATTATCGCTTTTAGCTCAAGGTTATGCAGATAAATTAACACAATGTAACAACGTTGAAGTGATTTTTGGCCCTGCTTACAAAGGTATTCCTTTTGTTGCTGCAACGGCTGTCGCACTGTCACAAGTTCATCAGAAGAGCGTGCCTTGGGGCTTTAATCGTAAAGAAGCCAAAGATCATGGTGAAGGCGGTGTGCTGGTTGGTGCTTCGGTTGAAGGCAAAAAAGTGTGGATTATTGATGATGTGATTACAGCAGGCACTGCAATTCGTGAAGTTGTCACAATACTTAAAAATGCAGGTGCAACAATCGCAGGTGTGCTGGTTGCATTAGATCGTCAAGAAAAGGGGCAAGGTCAACTGTCTGCGATTCAGGAAGTTCAAAAAGAACTTGAAATCCCTGTACATGCTTTGGTGACCATGAAAGACTTGATGAATTATCTAGATGCTAAGGGCGATAAAGACGCTTTAGCAAAAATGGAAGCTTACCGTGTGAAATATGGTGTATAAGCTGAAAAATTAGATAAAATAAGGAGCATAAGCTCCTTATTTTTATGGTCAATGAAGGATTAGGTACCATATTCAATGTTAATTCTATTGATAATCGTCGTTGTGGCTGCAATGGGCATCATGTTTGCCAAGCATATCGATCAGCGGCGTTGGCAACGTTACCAATTTGAACGGGATATTTACTTTCGGCAATATCCTTTTCAGTGGAAAGGTCTAGAACAGTTTGATCTGGTCTTAAATATTAATGCGCAAGCGCAAAAAAAGCTGATCAATCAACTCATGCTCAGGCCTTTAGATGGTAGCTATATCCGAAAAGCATCCATTCAACGTGAACCAGAATACCCAAGACAACATTACACGATTAAGGTGATGGTACAAGACTTCACGATTGGTTACTTGGAAACCAAATATGCGGAATTATTGGGAGAAAATTTAGACCAAACTGATTTTGAAATAGGTCGTCCAATTGAATTAAATGCTGAAATTATTGTTTTTGAAAAAGATGATGAATTTGCTTGTCGAGTAAAACTGGATTTACCACGAGATCCAAAAACTGCACATCAATATTTAATCGAAAATAACCAACAACAATTTAAAGAAAAATAACGAAAAAGCTTAGGGGCTGTGAGTATCTCAGTCTCTCATTACACATTTTAGCTTGAGTCAAACTGAGCTTTGCTTCTACTTAAAGGACGTCTTAAAACAACGTCAATCTGCGTGATTAAACGTGTAAATAGTCTCTTGGCTGATCATGCTTCATTTTATATCAGTAAAGATATGGCACAAGTCATACTCAAAACTTTTATCTCTGATCATCGGTATTTAAGTTGAGTAGGTAGGTACTTTGCGCAATATGTTTTTGATTTTGAAAGGTGTGCGCAATCCGATGGGTTTTAAACTCTTCAATGGTAAAGTTTAAGGCGTATTCTTAAATTGTATCTAAACTCACCAAGTGCGTGATCAATTGCTGATGTTGTCTTGAAACTTGGATTTGAAGTGCAGTGTTGAGGTTGTTCTGAAACTGTAAATCTTTATAACCATAGACCACAGTTGCATCACTGCCCAAAGGGGTGAAACGTTCATGTTCCTGATAAATATCAATGGAATGTGAATGTCGTTCTATGATTTTTAAACCTGCTTTTAATGCACAAAGATATAAAGAACATGAAATTTGGCAAATTCCCCCACCAATATCTTCCGAAATTATTCCATTCACCAAATTTCGACCAGTTTTATAGCCATTTTTTAAGGTGGGTGCTTGAACTACATGCCAAAATGAAAAGGTTTGTTGTGGTTGAATGATCAAACCATTTAAGGCTTGAATAACAAGATCAATGTTATGGGTTTTATTTTCAAAGTAGCTATTAAGTTTGATGTCTTGCAATGTTGAAACTTGATATCCAGATTGCCACGAATTTTGATGTGTCAAAGCGAAATTTGCGGTGGAAAATAGATGCTCACGGCTATACCTTCGAAACTGCTGATAACGTAATTTCCAAGACTTGGGCAAATACTGTTTCATAAGTGTCCTATCGCTTTTCTAAAACCACGACCAAATAAGATGCATATTCCTTTAAAAAAGAGCGGCAGAGTAGGTTATCCAAAGCTCTGAATAGCGGACGTATACGGGTAGGAATGCGGTGAATAGGAAAGAATAAAAACCCCTGACTGCTGACCAGTTTCCACTGCGAACCTGCAATATTTTCAAGATCAGACAAGGTCATTTGATGTCCTGCATGCCAATTTTGTTGTTGATGTTTGACTGTTTTTCGTCGTTTTGCAGATGGAAAATCAAAAATCAGTTTGCCATTTGGTTTTAATTTTTGATGCGCCTCATTTAGATTAGAAATAGTACCGTGGTTGCGTGATCTTGATGCATGATGACATGAAAACTATAGATGGCTTCCAAAGCGTTATTGCTTAAAGGAATCTCAGTTAAACGTCCTTCAAGCAGTACTTTGTTTGGATATTTTGCTTCAGCAACTTTGAGCATTTCAGGGCTAAAATCTACCCCATAATGGGCATAATCCAATAGGCGGCCTGTACCACAACCCAAATCCATACACAGCTCGAGTGGTATGCTTTTAAGAACACGATTGAGAAAACTTCGCTCCTGATGATCCAAATACTGTCCATAACTGTTGTTAAAACGGTTATCGTCATAGTCTTGTGCAAGTTTGTTGTAATAGTTCTTTATTTCTAATTCTGGATGACCTGACATCAAATGGCTCTTTTTATTGGGCGAAAGCAATAGCTTAAATTTATAAACTATTTTTAGCAAAATCACACTGCTTACATTCAATGCTTAACCCAATTTTTTCTTGGCGACCTTGCTCAGTCATTATCCACGGACGATTTTGCCAAGGTGGCGTGTGACGCATATGTTGACGATGCCCACAAGAAAGTAGTGCGACATAGTGTTGTTGTTCATCTAAAGTAAAGCCAACAATCGTTTGCAACATTTTGATCATCTTATTCACAATTATTGCCAATAGTTTAGCGAAATTTCGAAAAAGAACAGCATAATCTCCGCTATACTGCATGCAATCCAAAATTTTATCAGAGTATCAAAATGCGTGTACTTGTTGTGATGGATCCCATCGAAAGTGTAAACCTAAAGAAAGACTCAACCATGGCAATGTTATGGGCTGCTGCACGTCGTGGACATGAATTGGGTTATGCATTGCAACAAGATTTATATATTGATCAAGGCAAAGCATTTGGTTTGATTTCACCACTCAAAGTGTTTGAAGACTACAACCATTATTATGAGTTGGGTGAAAAAACCAAAGAATCAATTGCTGCATATGATGTGGTGTTGATGCGTAAAGATCCACCTTTTGATATGAACTTTGTTTATACCACTTATATTTTAGAGCAGGCAGAGCGAGAAGGTGCGTGGATTATCAACAAACCGCAAAGCTTACGTGACTGCAATGAAAAACTCTTTGCAACTCAATTTCCAGACCTACAAGTTCCCACTTTGGTAAGCTCTCAACAAAGTTTGATTTGTGAATTCTTAAAAGAACATGGTGACGTTATTGTTAAACCACTGGATGGTATGGGTGGAATGGGGATTTTTCGCTTATACCAAGACGGGGTCAACATTGGTTCAACCATTGAAATTTTAACTGAAAATGGTACACAACCGATTATGGCTCAACGCTACATTCCTGAAATTGTAGAGGGTGATAAGCGTATTTTAATGATTAATGGCGAAGCTGTACCTTACTGCTTGGCACGTATTCCACAAAATGGTGAAGTACGAGGCAATTTGGCTGCAGGTGGTTTAGGTGAGGCTCGCCCATTAACAGAAAATGATCAGGCGATTGCAGCTCAAGTGGGTCCATTTTTAAAAGCAAAAGGTTTGGTATTTGTTGGTTTAGATGTGATTGGTAATTATGTCACTGAGATCAATGTGACCAGTCCAACTTGTATCCGTGAGATTGATACTCAATTTGGTATTTCAATCGCATATGATTTGTTTGATGTATTGGAGGCAGGCAAGTCTGCTTAAGTTCCAAATATTCAAGTTGAGTTTGGAACCATATTTCTATTGTTATTTTTTGCCACAAAAATAGAGTCTGAATAGGCTCTATTTTTATGGTGAAGATGAAGATTCATTTAAAAATATAAAAAATAACATTGAATTCTACTTTTTTTAGCAGATTAATGACAAAAGTAGTTTAAACTTCGAAATCAGTAGAAAAAAACAATGAAAGGCTTGGTGAAAAAAAGTAAATAAACTTTTCCCCATAGCGGATTGTGATTACAATTGGTTGTTTAAAACATTCGTTAAACATTTATTTTTGCATTGAAGAATTAGACCGTGACCAAACCTCAGCAAAGCACACCGAAACACGTCATGATGATGGCGGCGGGTACAGGCGGACATGTATTTCCTGCACTGGCAGTTGCAAAAGAATTGCAACAACAAGGCAGTCAAGTGTCTTGGTTGGCAACGCCAACGGGTATGGAAAACCGACTTTTAAAACAACATGATATTCCAATTTATCAAATTGATATTCAAGGTGTACGTGGCAATGGTCTAGTACGAAAACTGGCTGCCTCATTTAAAATTTTAAAAGCCACCTTAAGCGCTATGCGTTATATGAAACAGCTTAAAGTTGATGCTGTTGCTGGCTTTGGTGGCTATGTTGCAGGCCCAGGTGGTTTGGCTGCACGCTTGCTTGGGATTCCAATTTTAATCCACGAACAAAATGCAGTAGCGGGTTTTACCAATACCCAATTATCACGAATTGCTACGACGGTTTGTGAAGCTTTTCCAAATACATTCCCACAAGCTGAGAAGATTGTGACCACTGGTAATCCTGTGCGTGCAGAGATTACGGGGATCTATAATCCTTCTTTCCGTTATAAAGAACGAGAAAATGCTCAGGAACCCTTACATATTTTAATTGTAGGGGGGTCTTTAGGGGCACAGGCATTGAATGAATGTGTGCCTAAAGCATTGAAACAGCTCAATGTTCCGTTAAAAGTATTCCATCAGTGTGGTCAAAACAAACAAGATTCTACACAAATTCTCTATGCCAACGCACCTGATAAAATACAGGTCGAAGTTCAGCAATTTATCGAAGATATGGCGCAGGCTTATAGCAATGCAGATTTGATCATTTGCCGTGCTGGTGCATTAACAGTGACTGAGGTTGCCACGGCAGGTGTAGCAGCGATATTTGTTCCATTGCCAAGTGCTGTAGATGACCATCAAACTGCCAACGCCAAGTTTTTAGAAAAAACGGGTGCAGCAAAAATTTGCCCGCAAAGCACGATGACACCAGATTCCTTAAAGGATTTACTCACTCCGTTGATGAACCGTCAGTTATTGATGGAAATGGCAGTTAAAGCTCGTCAACAAGCTCAACCAGATGCGACACAACGTGTGGTTGGTTTAATTCAAGATTTGTAAGTTAAAGTTGATTATGTCTCCAACAAGCCCAGCTGATAAAGCAAAAAACCTGATTAAAATTCCAGAAATGCGCCGAATTAAACATATCCATTTTGTGGGTATTGGGGGTGCTGGGATGTGCGGAATTGCAGAAGTATTGAAAAACCAAGGTTATAAGGTTTCTGGTTCTGACATTAAAGCATCAAAAACAACAGCCCAGCTTGAAGAGAATGGGATTAAAGTTTTCATTGGACATGCTGCAGATAATATTAAAGGTGCAAATGTACTGGTTGTTTCCACTGCAATTGACCCAGAAAATTTAGAAGTCAAAGCTGCAATTGATACCCGTATCCCTGTGGTTCGCCGTGCTGAAATGCTGGGCGAGTTAATGCGCTATCGTCATGGTATTGCTGTAGCTGGAACGCATGGTAAAACCACCACCACCAGTTTGGTGACCTGCATGTTAGCAGAAGAAAATATGGACCCAACCTATGTAATTGGGGGGCTGTTAAATCGAACTGGTGTGAATGCTGCTTTGGGTGCGAGTCGCTTTATCGTTGCTGAGGCTGATGAGTCAGACGCTTCTTTTCTACACTTAGAACCTATGGCTGCGATTGTCACCAATATTGATGCAGACCATATGGATACCTATGGTGGTAGCTTTGATGTATTGAAAGATACTTTTGTTAAGTTTCTACAAAAAATGCCATTTTATGGTTTGGCTGTAGTTTGTGGTGACGATGCTAACATTCGTGAAATCATGCCACGTATAGGTCGTCCAGTGCTGACTTATGGTTTTGATGAAGATAACGATATTCGTGCGATAGATATTGATCAAACGGGTATGCAGTCAAGCTTTACTGTATTACGTAAAGGTCGTGAGCCTTTACGTTTAACCATTAACCTTCCAGGCTTGCACAATATTCTCAATGCATTGGCTGCAATTGGTATTGCAACTGACGAAGGTGTATCGGATGCTGCAATTGCACGTGCTTTAGAAGGGTTTAGTGGTGTGGGTCGTCGTTTCCAAGTTCAAGGTGAATATCCTTTGAACGATGGAACAGTAAAACTGGTTGACGATTATGGTCATCATCCGAAAGAAGTTGAAGCAACGATTAAAGCCGCGCGCGCAAGCCATCCTGATCGTCGTTTGGTGATGATGTTCCAGCCGCACCGTTTCAGTCGTACCCGTGATTGTTTTGATGATTTTGTAGACGTGTTGTCACAGGTTGACCAATTGTTGTTATTAGAGGTATATCCTGCTGGTGAGAAACCGATTGTTGGTGCAGATAGTCGTTCTTTAGCACGTAGTATTCGTTTACGTGGTGAAGTTGAACCGATTTTGATTGACCCTGTTGAGGGCAACTTGCAGAACGCTATACAAAAAGTGTTACAAGCAAATGACTTGTTATTAACACAAGGTGCAGGTAACGTGGGAGCAATTTCTGTAGAATTGGCTCAAAACCAACTGTATTTAAAATAATTGATTTGGCTTTATTCAGATGATGGTTGATTTGAGATAAAGCCTAAAATTTAATTGAAATTGACTAACTTATAAGTTTAAGGATTTAAACGTGTCAAATGCTTCTAAATTCGGCAAAGTAGCGGTGTTGCTTGGTGGTAAATCTGCTGAGCGTGAGGTGTCATTAGATAGTGGTAAAGCTGTTTTAGAAGCATTATTACGTTCAGGGGTGAATGCGGAAGCTTTCGATCCACAAGAGCGTAGTGTGACGGAACTTGTTGGCTATGATCGTGCATTTATTGTGTTGCATGGTCGTGGTGGTGAGGATGGTCAAATCCAAGGTGCATTGGAGTGGATGAATGTGCCTTATACAGGTACAGGCGTACAAGGTTCTGCGATTGGTATGGATAAAGTCAAAACTAAGCAGATTTGGCAAGGCTCAGACCTACCGACCGCACCTTATCGTATTATTTCAAAAGATTCTGATCTCAATGAAGTGATTGAAAGCCTTGGTCTACCTTTAATCATTAAGCCTGTTCATGAAGGCTCAAGTGTGGGGATGAGCAAGGTCGAAAAAGCGGAAGATCTTGCTGCCGCAATTGAAAAAGCAACCGTACATGATGCAGTGGTAATGGCTGAAAAATGGATCACAGGACGCGAATATACGATTTCCTTCCTGAATGGTTTGCCTTTACCTGTGATTCGTCTACAACCACCAGCAGATGTAGCATTCTATGACTATGAAGCCAAATATAACCGTAATGACGTGGAATATGGTATTCCATGTGGTTTAAGTGAAGCTGAAGAAAAGAATCTCCAAGCGCTCTGTTTACGTGCTTTTCAAGCCGTAGGTGCAAGCGGATGGGGACGTATTGATGCAATGCTGGATGAGCAGGGGAATTTTTGGTTATTAGAAGTGAACACTGTCCCAGGTATGACCAGTCACTCACTTGTCCCTAAGGCGGCGAAAGCAGTCGGTTATAGTTTTGAAGAGTTATGTGTGGAAATTTTAGCACAAACACTCACGGAACAAGCTCACTAATTTATGGCTCAACTTCCTGCTTCGATGCGTCGCAAACGTGCGGCGATTACATCAATACACGATAAGCCACCAACACGTCAGGACAAGCTCCTGAACGTGGGTAGTTGGTTGCTTATGGTTGTTGCTATCGCTGTGTTATTTGCAGGGATCTATGGTCTGTATAAAGTAATTACCGATGCGCAAGTTGCAACACTCGAAGTGGTGGGAACAGGCTCTTCGGTAGAATCACAAGCGATTACACAACATTTAAAACCTGTTGTAAAAGATAATTATTTCACCTCGGATTTAGAGCAAATTCGAGATAAAGCACTTGAAGTATCGTGGGTAGACCGTGTTGTCGTATCTCGCGCATGGCCAAATGGTATTCGAGTGCGCGTTATGCTGTGTCATGCAATCGCACGTTGGGGAACAGGGCGATTGTTGAGTGATGCTGGAGATGTCTATAGTGAAGCTGTGGTAACAAATCATTCCAATTTGCCACTACTTCATGGGCCACTCAGCCAATCCAAAGTCATGATGCGTCGCTATAATGAAATTAATCAATTATTTCACCCAGTCAATTTACGTTTAAAAGAGCTTTATCTCACTGAACGGATGACTTGGTTTATGCAGTTTGATTCAGGTTTACGTGTGATTGTTGACCAAGATCAAACCATGAGTAAGCTACAACGTTTAAGTCACTTGGCACAAACAGACTTGAAACCCGTTTGGTCGAATATTTCCGCAATTGATTTACGCTACCAAAATGGGTTGGCGATTCAATGGAGAAATTCTGTTGCACCTAAAATTACCAACGGTCAGTTTGTTGTAACCAGTAATGACATAGGCGTTGTAGGTGGGATGGTTGCACAGCCATAATATGTGGCTTGAAAAAGAGGCGCATAGCCAAACATAAACAATGAAGATAATGGTAGTAAAGCGATGAATGAAGCTGTTCCCTCAGTTGTTGCAATTGACATTGGGACACATAAAGTTTCAGTACTGATTGGTAAAGTACATGCCCCTGATAATATTCAGGTCATTGGCATGGCAAGCGCACGTAATAAAGGAATGAATAAAGGCAAAATTGTGAGCCTTGATAAAGTCACAAATGCAATTAAACAAGCCGTTCAAGAAGCTGAAGATATGGCTGAATGTCGTATACATTCAGCATGGGTGTCGATACCAAGTACTGAATTACAAAGCCATTACGCCATTGGGCGTACACCAATTTCAAACGCAGAACGTACCATTACCACAACAGAAGTCGTACGTGCACTTGAACTTGCTAAAGCCAGCCATATGGCAGCCGATCATTATTTAGCAAGTGCAGAGCCTTTAGGTTTTGAACTGGATGACTCGAGTGAATGGGTGCATAACCCAATCAACTTATCTGCCAATAGCATGACTGCACACTATCAATTGATGATGATGCCAATCAGCACGATGCAGAATTTGGATCGAGCCATGAAAGGGGCCAATATTTCTGTAGAAAAGATGGTGGTTTCTTGTTTGGCTACTGCTGAAGGCAGTTTGCTGAAAGATGAGAAAGAATATGGTGTTTGCTTGCTGGATATCGGTGCAGGTACGACCAATATTGCCGTCTATATAGAAGGGCATTTGGCATTGGCACATACCATTCAGCGTGGTGGTGAAAATGTGACCCGTGATATTGCAACAGTATTGCAAACGACGACTGAAGAAGCTGAGCGAATCAAGTTGCTTCATGGCTGTGTCGATATTCATCAAGTTAAACCTGATCATATGATTCAGTTTGAAGCAATTGATGGTCCACAAACCATCAGTCGTATTGAGTTGGCTGAAATCATTATTGCGCGTTATGAAGACATTTTAAGTAAAGTGCGTTATGAATTAGAACAACGTGCTGCATTGCAAAGTTTGTATCATGGTGTTGTACTGACAGGTGACGTTTGTCAAATTGAAGGCATGGTGACCTTGGCTCGTCGTATGTTGGGAATTTCTACACATCTAGGCAATCCACCTTTACAAGTGGTTACTGACGATCAGAACTTACCTTCGTTACGTCGTTCAATGTATGCTACAGCAGCAGGGTTACTTTTATTTAGCCAAAGTGACATGCAAGAGGCGATTGAGGAACCAGAGGTTCAAGGTGGTAGACCATTCTTTGATCGGATTGTGAATGGTTGGAATGCCTTGAATAACAAATTAAAAGGTATTTTTTAGGTGTATTTTTTTTGGGAATATTGTTAGGAAGTTGTAAGTGTTCTATCCAATACTTGACAAGCTCCGTAATGAACAGCATCCTAAAAACAATTTTTATTATTGAAGATCAAGGCAGTATACGGGCTTAAGTGACTGCCAAATTATATTAGGAAATCTAAAGGTCATGGCCTCATTTGAATTTTTAGACGATGGACAAACCGATAACAACGGTCAAGCCCGTTTTACTGTGTTTGGTGTTGGTGGCGGCGGTGGTAACGCTGTACAACACATGGTGCAATCTGATATTAAAGGTGTGAAATTTGTCTGTGCAAATACAGACAAGCAAGCCCTAGATCGTATGAATGCGCTTTTTAAAATGCAACTTGGCGAACAGAGCACACGTGGCTTAGGCGCTGGTGCGAATCCTGATGTAGGTCAAATTGCTGCTGAAGAAAGTCGTGAGCAGATCCGTCAACACCTTGAAGGTGCGGATATGGTGTTCGTGACTGCTGGTATGGGGGGTGGTACAGGTACAGGTGCTGCGCCAGTTGTTGCTGAAATTGCTCAGGAAATGGGAATTTTAACTGTAGGTGTCGTGACTACACCATTCAATTTTGAAGGTCGCCGCCGTCAGCGTTCGGCTGAAAAAGGAATTGAAGCATTAGAGCAACATGTTGATTCTTTAATTATTATTCCGAACCAACGTCTTCTCAGTGTGTATGGTGACATCTCTATGCAAGATGCTTACCGTAAAGCTGATGATGTATTGTTGAATGCGGTTCGTAGTATTTTTGATTTGGTGGTGCGTCCAGGGCATATTAACCTCGACTTCGCCGACTTGAAAACTGCAATGAGCACACGTGGTTATGCCATGATGGGTGAAGGTAAAAGCAGTGGTCCAGATCGTGCTGAAGAAGCTGCACGTTTGGCGATTCGTAGCCCACTGTTGGATAATGTCAATATCATGAATGCCAAAGGGGTGTTGATCAACATCACTGGTGGTGCAGATGTGACTTTACGTGAAACTGAAGTGATCACCGATGTTGTCAACCAAATCGTTGACCTTGAAGAAGGTGAAGTATTCTTCGGTACAGTTTTTGATCCTGATGCACGTGATGAAATCCGTGTGACGGTGATCGCAACGGGTTTAACCCGTAATGCAAGTGATGCAACTGAAGCAAAACGCAGAACACATGTGAATAGTGCAGCTCAAGCTCATTTACAACAATCACATCATGCTCCTGTGGATGAAGATGATATTCCTGCGATTAATAAACAGCGTCAGGAAGAGGGTGCACCAGTGAATGCACCGAGTTCAAGTGGTCGTTCTACGCCAATGAGTATTCAAGATTATTTGAAGAATCAACAGCGTAAATAATTGATAAATATTAAAAACATTTAATATTGTCGGAAAAGGTAGTGAGATTCATTACCTTTTTTGTTTTTTATCAATGGCTAAATGTGCTAACGTATAGCGGATTTGAGAACGAAGACCGAATTAGCATGTTGAAACAACGTACCCTGAAGCGAGTCGTTAAAGCGAGTGGCATCGGACTGCATAGCGGACAAAAAGTCATGATTAACTTTTTGCCTCATGTGGCAGATGGGGGTATTGTATTTCGTCGCATAGACTTAAATCCACCTGTTGATATCCTAGCAGATGCAATGCTGATTCAAGAAGCATTCATGTGTTCTAATTTGGTCAGTGAAGAAACCAAAGTGGGCACAATTGAGCATGTCACCAGTGCAATTGCTGGTTTAGGGATCGATAACCTGATCATTGAGGTTTCAGCGTCAGAAATTCCAATTATGGATGGAAGCGCAGGGCCTTTTATCTACTTACTCATGCAAGGTGAGTTGGTTGAGCAAGATGCACCAAAGAAATTTATTCGAATTTTAAAACCTGTAGAAGCACTGATTGACGACAAACGGGCAATTTTTTCTCCACATGACGGGTTTCAAATCAACTTTACCATCGATTTTGATCATCCTGCCTTTGCGAAAGAATATCAGTCTGCAACGATTGATTTTTCAACCGAAACATTTGTTTATGAAGTCAGTGGCGCACGAACTTTTGGCTTTATGAAAGATCTTGATTATCTTAAAGCCAACAATCTGGCACTGGGTGCAAGTTTGGATAATGCTGTCGGATTGGATGATACAGGTGTAGTGAATGAGGAAGGTTTACGCTTTGCAGATGAGTTTGTACGGCATAAAATTTTAGATGCCGTTGGGGATCTGTACTTACTTGGACATCAGATTATTGCTAAATTTGATGGTTACAAATCTGGTCATGCATTGAATAATCAACTTTTACGCAATGTGAAAAGTGATCCATCCAGCTATGAAATTGTAACATTTGATGACGAGACTTTGTGTCCAATTCATTTCGTCAATGTGACATAAGTCATTGTGTTCTCTAGCTTGTGTTATAGTGTAACATTCATAAATGTGAATTGAGTCATATTTTAGACAGTTTCAAATCTTAATTTTATCTATTCTGTTTACTTTTTATTGCTTGCCAAACGTAGTAGAGCTTGGCTAAGCTTAGGGTCGTTCACAAAACTAGCGGCATTTTGTAACATTTCAGATGTTGCGGGTTGCATCGGGCTTACCGTTTTATGGAGTTGTGGGGACGTTTCAGTATTGTTATTTTCAATACGTAAACGAACTTGTAGTTTTTGTAAATCTCGTAGTTCATTGATTTGTGATAATTGAGAAATATACTGCTTTTGAAGATAACCGAGCTGACTAATCATGGCTTGATTTTCACCGGTGATCGTCAAAATACCGTATTGATAACAGACAACTCGCCAGTCCTCAGGTTGAGGGAGTAGCGGTTGAATTAATTTAGTAAGTTTTTGCCATTCAGCAACTTGCTTTGTAAGAAACGATAAGTTTCCTGTTTTTAAGTGTTGTCTTGTTGGTTGAAAGACGTTTTTAGGTTCAGACATACATTGTTCCTACATATTTATGTCCTATCTTAAGCGCTCATTTCGCCTGATATCAAGGATGAGATCACACAAGAAACTTGACTAAGAACAGTTAAAGAGGTTTTTATGCACACGCGACGTATTTTATTAGCTTTTTCTTTAGCCGCTTCGGCTGCTACTGCTGCATTTGCAGACTTGATTCAAACCCCAGATCGTTTAGAACAATTATCAAAAACGCTTTCTCAAGGTTCTTACCATCCAGATGATTTAGATCTTCCAGCTTCGGCAAAGATGAATGTCACTTTGCGTAGCCAAGATGCTCCAATCGAGTTAAACAACGCAAGTATTGCAAAAAAATACGGTTCTAGCACCAATACAACTTCTTCTCGTTACTCTGCAAGTTCTCCATATTCTTGGTTGGTGACGCATCCACTTCCAGACATGAAGCGTGTAAGCTCAGACTTCGGCGGTCGTACGATGGGTGGCCGTGCTGAACACCATTCAGGTTTAGACCTTTCTGCGCCAAGCGGTACTCCAATTTATGCAACAGGCCCTGGTATTGTAACCAAGTCTGGTTGGGGTACAGGTTATGGTCAATATGTTGAAATTAACCACGGCAATGGCTATATCACTCGCTATGCCCATGCTTCACGTCTGATTGCCCGTGTAGGTGACCAAGTGAAGGCTGGTGAGCATATTGCTAATGTAGGTTGTACAGGTCGTTGCACAGGCCCTCATTTGCATTATGAAGTGGTAAAAGATGGTCAACGCAAAAATCCATCATCTTACTTAGCGATGTTGCCATAAAACAACCACACGATTGTTAGTTCAATCAATGCATAGGTGATTTATTGAGGATCAAATTCAGTGTCGCGTTGAATTAAATCCTGTATTCAGACTAGCATTAAATTGAATTTATATTGTATAAAAAACCGCCATTATTGGTGGTTTTTTGTTATTTTAAGTGTCATTTAGTCAACAACTATTTAGTTCCTAAATAATACCTACAATCTGCATTCGTCTGTAACGATAACTTAACAGGCCTAAAACATGATACATATAATATATAGAAAACTATTCAAGGAGTAAGTGGAAAATGGCGTATTACGGTGATAGCGACGCTCAGGAAACACAAGAATGGCAAGATGCCTTTGATTCAGTGCTCCAGCATATGGGGACTGAACGTGCTGCGTTTTTATTAGAAAAATTATATCAGCAAGCCATTTCGAAGCATGTTCCCATTCAGCGTCTAAATACTCCTTACATAAATACCATTCCTGTAGAAGAGTCTCCAGCAATGCCCGGCGACCAAGATATGGAACGCCGTATCCGTGCAATGATTCGCTGGAATGCCTTAGCAATGGTATTGCGTGCCAATAAAACAGGTGATGACTTAGGTGGTCACTTGGCAAGTTTCGCTTCATCTGCAACCTTATACGATGTTGGTTTTAACCATTTCTTCCGTGCCAATAGCGATAGCTTTGGCGGCGATATGATTTATTACCAAGGGCACTGTGCTCCAGGTATTTATGCACGTTCATTTTTAGAAGGTCGCTTAACTGAAGATCAATTGAGTAACTTCCGTCGTGAAGTCGGTGGTCAAGGTCTTTCAAGCTACCCACATCCTTATTTAATGCCTGACTATTGGCAGTTCCCAACGGTTTCGATGGGTCTTGGTCCAATCATGTCGATCTATCAAGCACACATTCAAAAATATTTAATGAATCGTGGTTTGATCAAGGAAGAAAACCGTAAGGTTTGGGCTTATCTGGGCGATGGTGAAATGGATGAGCCAGAAAGCTTGGGTGCGATTTCGCTTGCAGGTCGTGAAAAACTCGATAACTTAATCTGGGTGGTTAACTGTAACTTACAGCGCTTAGATGGCCCTGTACGTGGTAATGGTAAAATTATCCAAGAACTTGAGTCATTGTTCCGTGGCGCAGGCTGGCGTGTGATTAAAGTGGTTTGGGGACGTCATTGGGATCCGCTAATTGATAAAGATAGTTCAGGTGCATTGAAAGCATTAATGGATGAAACTTTAGATGGTGAATATCAACGTTACCAAGTAAAAGGCGGTGCTTATACTCGCGAAAAATTCTTCGGCAGATATCCTGAAGCTGCGGAATTGGTGAAAGGCTTGAGCGATGAAGATATTGATAATCTAAATCGTGGTGGTCATGACCCATATAAAGTTTATGCGGCTTATGCAGCAGCAATGAACAGTAATGGCCAACCTACAGTGATCTTGGCGAAAACTGTGAAAGGTTATGGTTTGTCTGATGAAATCGAAGCAGTCAACAAAACGCATCAAATCAAGAAAATGCAACTTGATTCATTAAAATATGTGCGTGATCGCTTCAATTTGCCAATCAATGACGAACAGCTTGAAGAATTACCGTTCTATCGTCCTGGTGAAAACTCGCCTGAATTGAAATATATGAAAGCTCGTCGTGAAGCTTTAGGTGGTTATCTACCTGCACGTCGTAAAGAAAGCGAAGCTTTGGCGATTCCTGAACTTTCAGTATTTGATGGTGTATTGAAAGGCAGTGGTGGTAAAGAACAATCAACCACGATGGTGATGGTGCGCTTGATTGCAGCATTGTTAAAAGAAAAAGCGATCAAAGACCGTGTTGTTCCAATTGTACCTGATGAAGCTCGTACTTTCGGTTTAGAAGGGATGTTCCGTCAGTTGGGTATCTACGCTGCACATGGACAAAACTATACGCCTGAAGACCAAGAACAGCTCATGAACTATCGTGAAGCAAAAGATGGTCACATGTTACAAGAAGGGATCAATGAAGCGGGTGCGATGAGTGCTTGGTCAGCATTGGGTACCAGTTATTCAACCAATAACTTACCAATGATTCCAATGTATATGTACTACTCTATGTTTGGTTTCCAACGTATTGGTGATATTGCATGGGCTGCAGGTGACTCTCAAGCACAAGGTTTCTTGTGTGGTGCAACAGCAGGTCGTACAACTTTGAATGGTGAAGGTTTACAACACCAAGATGGTCATTCACATATCTTGGCTGCAACCATTCCAAACTGTGTGGCTTATGATCCTTGCTTTGGTTATGAGTTGGCTGTGATTGTGCATGATGGTTTACAACGCATGTATGTCAATCAAGAACGTGTGTTCTATTGCTTGACACTCATGAATGAAAACTATGATCAACCTGCATTGCCTGAAGGTGCTGAACAAGGCATCAAGCGTGGTATGTATTTATTCAACCAAGATGAAAAAGCCACAGTTCAGTTGTTGGGCTCAGGTGTAATTTTACGTGAAGTTATCAAAGCGGCACAAATTTTACGTGATGAATACCAAATTCATTCTAATGTGTGGAGCGTAACAAGCTTCAATGAATTGGCACGTGATGGTATGGCTGTTGAAGAATACAATCGCTTGCACCCACTTGAAGATGGTAAAGAATCTTGGGTATCACAGCAGTTACGTGATACCGATGGTATTGTCGTATCAGCAACAGATCATATGCGTGCATATAGCGAACAGATCCGTGCTTACCTTCCAGATAGCCGTCCATATGTGACTTTAGGTACAGATGGTTATGGTCGTTCAGATACACGTGGCAACTTGCGTAGCTACTTTGGTGTAGATGCAGCTCATATCGTGGTTGCAACATTGAAAAAACTTGCCGATGAAGGTGAAGTGGACGCACGTTTAGTAAAAGATGCGATCTCTTCATTTGAACTTGATGTTGACCGTCCAGTTGCATGGTTACCTCAAGCACATCCATCTGTGCAAGAAGTTGCAGCTTATACTGAATCTACTGAGGAGAAATAATGATGCAAATTACAACTCCTGATATTGGTGTAGATAAGGCGACTGTTGCCGAAATCCTCGTCAAGGTCGGCGATACCATTGCCGTGGATGACAGTATCGTTTTGTTGGAATCTGATAAAGCCTCTGTTGAAGTGCCTAGCACTTCAGCAGGCGTGGTGAAGCGTATTGCGGTTACTGAAGGTGATGAAGTTTCAGAAGGCGCAGTATTGATTGAAGTTGAATCTGCTGATGCAACTGCGACAGAAGCCGCTGAAGCGCCTGCTCAAGAGCCAGCAAAAGCAGAACCCGTTGCAGAAGTTAAAGCTGAGTCTGCGGCGCCTGTGACAAATTCAGCATCTACAAATACGACATCACAAACAGTTGAAGTGAAAGTTCCAGATATTGGTGTGGAAAAAGCTTTAGTTGGTGAAGTGTTAGTAAAAGCTGGCGATGAAATTGCTGTAGATGACAGCATCGTTGTTGTAGAGTCAGATAAAGCCACAGTCGAAGTTCCAAGCACAGTTGCAGGCATTGTTGAAAGTGTTGTCGTTAAAGAAGGCGACAGTGTTAAAGAGGGCGTGCTACTCATTACGGTGAAAACTGCAGGTGATTCCGCAGCTTCAACAACACCGTCTACTGAAGCGTCTCAGCAAACAACCACAGCATCTGCTCAAGCCCCAGCGCAAGAGCAACCTGCTGTGACTCAATCTGGTCAGGTTGAGGTCACTGTGCCAGATTTGGGCGTGGACAAAGCGACTATTTCTGAAATCTTGGTCAATGTGGGTGACCGTGTTGAAAAAGATCAGAGTCTTTGTGTTGCAGAATCTGATAAAGCATCTGTAGAAGTACCAAGTACAGTTGCAGGTGTGATCAGTGCCATTCATGTGGAATTGAATCAGTCTGTGGCTCAAGGTACAGCATTGGTGACGATTGAAGCCGAAGGTCAAGCAACATCAGCTCCTCAAGCGAAGCCTGCAACTCAACCATCGCAAGAAACAGCGCCAGTCGCAGCTAAAGCTCCAACCACTGCCTCTGCAAAAGTTGAGACGGTTGCTGCTGTAGACTCGGGTGAAAAATTATCAAAAGCGCAACAAGCTGAAAATGCGAAAGTCTATGCGGGCCCAGCTGTGCGTAAACTTGCACGTGAATTAGGTGTTGTTCTTTCTCAAGTTGAAGCTTCAGGGCCACATGCACGTGTGATGAAAGACGATGTTTTTGCTTTTGTTAAAGCAAAATTGACTGCACCACAAGCAGCGCCTCAAACTACAGTTGCTCAGGCTGCTTCAGGTTTACCTGCATTGCCAGACTTTAGCGCATTTGGTGGTAGTGAAATTGCGCCAATGACACGGTTACAGCAAGTGTCTGTACCACAGTTGTCATTGAACAATTTTATTCCGCAAGTGACACAATTTGATTTGGCGGATATTACTGAGCTTGAAGCTTGGCGTGGTGAGCTCAAAGGCAAGTTTAAGCAAGATGGTATAAGCTTAACCATTCTTGCGTTTATAGCGAAAGCAGTGGCGTTCTTGCTAAAAGAAGAGTCTTATTTTGCAGGACATCTTGCTGACGATCAAAAGTCAGTCGTTTTACGTAAGGAAATTCATATGGGAATCGCAGTGGCGACACCAGATGGATTAACCGTTCCTGTATTACGTAATCCTGACCAAAAATCAATTAAGCAAATTGCGATTGAATTGGGTGAGTTAAGTAAAAAAGCACGCGATAAGAAGCTTTCTCCGAAAGACTTACAAGGTGCGAACTTTACAATTACCAGTTTAGGTTCAATTGGTGGTACAGCGTTTACACCTTTGGTGAACTGGCCACAAGTTGCAATCTTGGGGATTTCACCTGCCACCATGCAACCCGTATGGAATGGTTCAGGCTTTGATCCAAAATTGATGTTGCCACTGTCATTATCTTATGACCATCGTGTGATTAATGGGGCAGATGCGGCTCGATTTACCAATAAATTGACTAAGTTGTTATCGGACATTCGTAACATCTTGCTTTAAGTTTTAAAGATTAGGAAACCTCGCTTTATGCGGGGTTTTTTATATTAAAGCCGATCAAATCTTTTGTATTGATTGGTGTTTAAGATATTGAATAGTAAAAATTGAAAATAAACTGCAAAGCATTGTAGAATAGTTGTACTTCATTGGGGAATAGCCGCTATTTGTTATCAGTACGATAATAAATGGGTGATGATCAACATAATTACTCAACAGAGTATGGCCATCATAGCAAAGAACCAATTTAGCTGAAGGCATGTACTCAGCTATCTTTTGTTGGCAAGACCTTTGATTTATCACTCCGCGTTGGATAGGTGACAATTCATATTGGCTAGCAGGAGGGGTAAGTCATCGGTAAATATTGCTAGCCAGAGACTTTGACATGTTAAATGCCTTCCTCATCTCTTTGGTGGTTGTTGCTTTATCCGAAATGGGCGATAAAACCCAACTACTCGCATTACTTCTTGCTGCACGTTTCCGTAAACCTATTCCGATCTTATTTGCGATTCTGATTGCGACCTTGGTCAATCATGGCGTTTCAGCTGTGCTTGGGCAATGGATTACCACTGTATTGAGTCCAACTGTTCTATTGTGGATCGTTTCACTCGGCTTTATCGCCATGGCCGGTTGGATGCTGATTCCAGACGAACTGGATGATGAATCTGAAAGCATCAATAAATGGCAAAAATATGGGGTTTTTGGTGCAACATTTGTGCTGTTTTTCCTTGCTGAGATTGGTGATAAAACCCAAATTGCAACCGTTGCGCTTGCTGCACGTTTTGACAGTATCGGCTGGGTAACTTTAGGTACGACACTGGGCATTATGTTGGTCAATGCTCCTGCTGTATTTATTGGTAATAAGCTGGCAGATAAATTACCAATTGCTTTGATTCACAAGATAGGTGCAGCCATATTCTTTATCATTGGTGTAGCTGCCTTGGTGCAACATTACTTTTTTTAAGCAGCTTTTTTCATTAGCACTCTAAGCAGTAACTGTATCGCTGCTTTTTTAAGACAAAAACTCAACGCAGTGTTGGGTTTTTTCTTATTTAGAGAATAATCACACAAATAATAATTAAACTTAGGTTGTATCTTTATTGTAACTTTGAAGAAAACCTTATATGTTGTAGGGAATAAATAAAGATTTATTTTAAAAAAGGTTTTGGGGTTCAGGGTATGGCTTTAGATCGCACCACATCGCAAGTTTTATTTGATAATGGCATACATAAATGTATTAGTTTTACCAGTCTGGTAAAGGGTGAAGGTGTACAAGCCAATCAATTTTTGATTCTCAATAATGAACGGGCTGCAGTGTTAGATCCCGTTGGTTGGTATATAGCGATGCAAAAGTTGTTGCTTCTAAGTTGTGGGCACGTTTCTTACCACATTTAAATTCGGCATTTATGAGTGACCGGATGAAAGGTGGTTGGTTAGAGCGTTTGATTGAATTGCCAGATCAAGGAGGTTCAATTCCATTGGGGGAAACTCGAATTATTGTCGTTCCAGCACATTTTTTACATTCGGTCGGGAATTTTCAGTTTTACGACCCAATTTCTAAAATTCTGTTTTCTGGTGATATGGGGCATCTATTGTTGATGATGCGTCTACACCAATTGATGATTTTACCAGTCATATTCCTACTATGCGTGGATTCCACCAACGTTATATGTGTACCAATCGTGTGATTCGTTTGTGGGTCAAAATGGTTCGTCAAATGGATATCGACATGATCGTACCACAACATGGTAAACCTTTTATTGGCAAAGAAATGATTAACCAATTTTTAGATTGGATTGAAAATTTACAGTGTGGTGTCGATTTGATGGATGAATCTGTATTTACTTGCCCTAAATAAAAAAACTCAAAAAATCTATTGTGTTTGAATGCGACTTTTTTTAGGATTTTCTTGCCAAAATCTTAAACTGATGACGAGAATCTTAAAAAAATGTTGTCACAAATTTCAGCACAGGATGCGTGCTTAAGCTGTGGGGCGTGTTGCGCCTTTTTCCGTGTCTCATTTTATTGGGCTGAGGGAGAAGCAATGCCTTCAGATTATATAGAACCATTAACTGCGGTCTATTCCTGTATGAAGGGAACCAACCAGAAACAACCTCATTGTATTGCTTTGGATGGGGTGATTGGGCAGCAAGTCAGTTGTAACATGTATGAACATCGGAGTTCATCATGTAAACAAGTACAAGCAGGGGACTCGCAATGTGCGAAAGCCAGACAAGCTTATAATTTGATTCCTCTAATCGATGTCGATGTAATTGAACCCAGCAATGATGAAGATTTTGATCAGGTGTGTTAAAAATTCCAGATATATAAAGTTCAAAAGATTTAGGCTGCGCATGGTTTTATTGAACAATACCTAGCAATAAATGGCCTAAATTGAATCTGATGATGCGTTCAGATTGAGCGATGATGTTGGATACTTAAGTTGATTTGTCTCTATTATTTGCTTGTCTCAGGCTACCTTGAACTAACGCAAAAATAAGCGATGGACTGTAAGATAAATAATGTACACAGGTGTAACTTACAGCGCTGAGCGTGAATTATCTGCATTCTTCACAATAAAAAATGAAAATTGAACGGAAATTTGTATATAATAGCTCACGGAAATTACCAGCGAGACTGTTATGTTGACCATCGTTCAAGAAGCGTTAACCTTCGATGATGTCTTATTACTCCCTGCCTATTCTACTATCCTCCCAAAAGATGTCTCTCTAAAGACACGCCTCACACGCGGCATTCAACTGAATATTCCTATGGTTTCAGCAGCAATGGATACTGTGACAGAGTCACGTATGGCGATTGCAATGGCGCAAAATGGTGGTATTGGTATTTTACATAAAAACATGGATATTTCTGCACAGGCTGCAGAAGTTCGCCGTGTGAAAAAATTTGAAGCAGGCATGGTGAAAGATCCTATCACTGTGACCCCTGAAACCACGATTCGTGACTTGATCTCTATTACTCAAGCAAACAATATCAGTGGTGTACCTGTTGTAAAAGACGGTAAAGTTGTCGGGATTGTGACAGGACGTGATACACGTTTTGTGACCAATTTAGAGCAACCCGTGAGTAACATCATGACAGGCCAAGATCGTCTTGTGACTGTGCGTGAAAATGAGTCAAAAGAAAATATTCAAGCATTGTTGCAACAACACCGTATTGAAAAAGTATTGGTAGTGGATGAGAACAATGCATTAAAAGGTTTGATCACTGTCACTGATTTTCGCAAAGCAGAATCTTATCCGAACAGCTGTAAAGACGAGTTAGGTCGTTTACGTGTCGGTGCTGCGGTGGGTACTGGTGCAGAAACTCCAAGCCGTGTTGAGGCATTGGTTGAAGCGGGTGTCGATGCGATCGTGGTAGACACTGCACATGGTCATTCTGCTGGTGTGATTGAACGTGTACGTTGGGTAAAAGCAAATTTCCCACAAGTACAAGTGATTGGCGGAAATATCGCAACAGGTGATGCAGCATTGGCATTGCTTGACGCAGGTGCAGACGCTGTAAAAGTCGGGATTGGTCCTGGTTCAATCTGTACAACACGTATTGTTGCGGGTATTGGTATGCCGCAAATTTCAGCGATTGATAGTGTTGCGAATGCATTGAAAGAACAAATTCCATTAATCGCGGATGGTGGTATTCGCTTCTCTGGCGATATGGCGAAAGCGATTGGTGCGGGCGCAAGTACAATTATGGTTGGCTCATTGATGGCCGGTACTGAAGAGGCTCCAGGTGAAGTAGAATTCTTCCAAGGTCGTTACTATAAAGCTTACCGTGGTATGGGGTCTTTAGGGGCGATGGCTGGCGCAACAGGTTCTGCCGACCGTTATTTCCAAGACTCTAAAGCTGGTGCTGAAAAGCTAGTCCCAGAAGGTATTGAAGGTCGTGTACCGTATAAAGGGCCTATGGGCAACATTGTACATCAAATGATGGGTGGCTTACGTTCATCAATGGGATATACAGGCTCAGCAACGATTGAAGATCTTCGTCAAAATGCAAAATTTGTAAAAATTACTGCGGCAGGTATGCAAGAGTCGCATGTGCATGATGTCACGATTACTAAAGAAGCACCGAACTATCGAGTGGGTTAATCTTTTGTAATATTTTGATTGAAAAAAGCCGTCAGTTTATGACGGCTTTTTTATTTTGGTGTAAAGTATAAATGTGAAAAATTGATTGTTATACAACGCATAATAAGTGGGTAAAAAATGAGTTATTTCGGTACAGATGGGATTCGTGGAAAATTTGGTGAACTCCCAATTACCCCAGAATTTGCACTTAAGCTTGGGTTTGCGGCTGGAAAAGTATTAAAGCAAATTAGCCCAAAAGCAAAACCAATTGTGGTTTTAGGTAAAGATACTCGTTTATCAGGGTATATTCTTGAAGCAGCATTACAGGCAGGTTTAAATGCTGCTGGTGTTTATCTTCATTTACTGGGCCCATTGCCTACCCCTGCGATTGCGCATTTAACTCGTGCATTGCATGCCAATTTGGGTATCGTCATTTCTGCATCGCATAATCCTTATTTTGATAATGGGATCAAATTTTTCTCTGATGAAGGCAAGAAACTACCTGATACCATTCAAGAAGCGATCAATCGAGAGTTAGAGAATGATATTGTCATCGAAGACACCGCAAACTTAGGTAAAAGTGTTCGAGTCAAAGATGCCAATGGGCGTTATATCGAATTTTGCAAATCAACATTTCCATACCATTTCAATTTACGCCATTTAAAAATTGTCGTGGATTGTGCCAATGGTGCTGCCTATAGTGTAGGCCCTGCGGTATTCCGTGAATTGGGTGCTAAAGTGATTGCACTTTATAACGATCCTGATGGTTTAAATATCAATAAAGATTGTGGATCAACACATCCTGAAAATTTACAAAAAGCAGTGGTTGAACATCAAGCTGATTTAGGTATTGGCTTTGATGGCGATGCTGACCGTGTTGTGTTGGTTGATCGTCATGGAAAGTTAGTGGATGGTGATCATATCCTTTATATTTTAGCTACACAGTCCTCTCAGAAACCTGCCGGAGTGGTAGGTACGGTGATGAGTAATATGGCTTTAGAGTTGGCATTGGAAAAGGTAAAGGTGCCTTTTGTACGTGCTAAAGTGGGTGACCGCTATGTTTTTCAAAATTTAGAAGAAAACAATTGGGTCATTGGTGGAGAGCCATCAGGACATATTTTGACTTTAGACAAGAGCACCACAGGTGATGCCATTATTGCTGCATTACAGGTATTAACCGTATTGGTGGAACAAAATAAAGCTTTAGATGAATTGGTTGCAGATTTTAAAACTTTGCCTAATGTATTGGTCAATGTTCGTCTTGAACAAATGTTTGATCCATTTGCAGTTCCAGCATTGGTTGCTGAGTTTGATAAAGCAGAAGCATTGCTTAAAGGGCGTGGTCGAATTTTAATTCGCAAATCTGGGACTGAGCCAATTATCCGTGTTATGGTAGAGGGTGATGATCTGCAAGAAGTCACTGATTTAGCAAATTATTTAGCAGATGCCGTTCGTCAAAATGCGGTCTAAAGAAATGATGTCAAGTTGGTAGAAGGTTTGGGTTCATGAGTGATGTAATTAAAGATTTAAGCGAGCTACGTTTAAGTTATCAAAAAGGTGAATTACATGAGGAACATGTGGATGCTCACCCACATGAACAGTTCCTGAATTGGTTTAATTTAGCTTTAGAAGCGAAACTTCATGAACCTTATGCCATGTCTTTAGCGACAGCAAATGCTCAAGGGCGTCCACATGTGAGAACGGTATTATTACGTGGGGCGACTGAAGCAGGCTATGACTTTTATACCAATTATGATAGCCAAAAAGGTTTGGATTTAGCAGAAAATCCTTATGCGGAATTACTCTTCTATTGGCCTGAGCTAGAGCGTCAAGTCCGTGTAAGTGGTCAAGTCCTGAAAATATCTGAGCAAGAATCTACCGATTATTATCACAAGCGTCCTCGTGATAGCCAAATCGCAGCACATATCAGTACGCCACAAAGTGGGGTGATTGAAAACCGCGAGCAACTACAACAGCGATTTCAGGAATTGTATGCGCAAGTTGCTGAAAAAACTGAATTGGTTAAACCCGAGTTCTGGGGTGGTTATCGTCTAGAACCAGATTATTATGAGTTCTGGCAGGGGCGCCCAAATCGTTTACATGATCGTTTAACTTATGAAAAGGTTGAGGGATTTTGGAAATTACAACGTTTGATGCCATAAATGCAAAAATTACAAATTAAACAACGACCTTTACTGACACGCCCTGATCATTTTCAGGGCGTGTCACCGTTTATTGCTGAACTTTTGGCAAGACGTGGTGTGCAATCTGAACAAGAACTCGATTTAAAATTGAAATATTTACTTGCACCCAAAATGAAAGGTCTAGAACAGGCGATTCAAATCATTGATCAAGCAATAGATCAACAGAAAAAGATTGTCATCGTTGGGGATTATGATGCTGATGGTGCGACCAGTACGGTACTGATGATACTGGCTTTAACAGATATGGGAGCGAATGTTCAATATCTAGTCCCTGATCGTTTTAAGTATGGTTATGGTTTAACACCGAAGATCGCAGATTTAGCCTTTGAAAAGTTCCAGCCCGATTTATTGGTCACTGTAGATAATGGAATTTCTAGCCACACCGGTGTTGAGCAAGCGCAGTCACATGGTATGCAAGTGATTATTACCGATCATCATTTAACCACCAAGGAAACGCCTCAAGCTGAAGCTGTGGTGAATCCGAATCAGTTGGGCTGTGAATTTCCAAGTAAGGCATTGGCGGGTGTGGGGGTTGCATTTTATTTGTTGGCAAACTTAAGTAGTCATCGTGCCAAACTTGCCAAATCGACAGCAAAAATGCAGCAATATTTGGATTTGGTTGCTTTAGGCACTTATGCCGATGTGGCAAGTCTGGATTATAACAATCGTATTTTGGTCGATGCAGGTGTGAAGCGAATTCAGCAAAATCAGTGCCGTGCTGGAATCAGTGCATTGTTGGATATCGCAGGGCGTGATCCTGCTGAACTCAAAGCCTCTGATTTAGGTTTTGTCTTGGGTCCTCGAATTAATGCCGCAGGGCGTATGGAAACCATGGATATTGGTATTGAATGTCTATTGGCAACTGATATGCAAACTGCCTATGCATTGGCTCGCCAATTGAACGATTTAAATTTAGAACGCCGTCAAGTGGAGTCACAGATAAAGCAGGAAGCTTTGACGGAGCTAGAACAACTTGAATTAGATCAGGATAATTTACCTGCCGCATTGGTGATGTTTGAAGAACATTGGCATCAAGGTGTGATTGGTATTGTTGCAGGGCGTTTAAAAGAGCAGTTTCATTGCCCGAGTATTGTATTTGCTGCTGATAAAGATGGAATTCATATCAAAGGATCTGCTCGCTCGATAGAGGGTATCCATATTCGAGATATGATTGAAAAAGTGGCAGAACAGTACCCAGATCTAATTAGCCACTTTGGTGGTCATGCAGCAGCGGCAGGTTTGACCATTCAAAAACAAGATTTTGAAGAATTTAAACAACGTTTTACTGAGTTGGTTGCTCAATCTGACGAATCTCTGTTTCAAGCGGTGTTATGGACAGACGGTGAATTACCAGTCCAAGCCTTTCAACTGCAAACGGTTGATACACTCGAACAATTGGGCCCTTGGGGGCAAAAATTTCCTGCTCCTGTCTTTGAAGGGCAGTTTAAAGTGATAGATTACCGTTGGTTAAAGGATGCCCATCTAAAGTTACGACTGGCGTTGGCCGATGGTCAGGCTGTGGACGCTATTGCATTTAATGTGCGTGACAAATTTAATTTTGATCCGATGCAGGATCGAGTGCGTATTGTTTATGAATTGGATAAAAATCAATTCAATGGCAATGTGAGCTTGCAGTTGAGAATGTTGCACTTGGAACAGTAAGTTTGAGTTAAAAAAGCGCCGATTTAGGCGCTTTTTTATTGGCTTATGATTAAAAAGAATTAATGTGCTGATTCAATAGACACCGAGATTTAAACCTACTGATATTTCTGAGTTGATCATATCCACCTTAAAAAATAAAAGTAGGTCTTTTCATGTCTTAGGGCTTTGAGATAAGGGCTTTTAATAAATTAATTTTATATTAATCATTAATTTGTGGTTTATTTAATTTTGTGGTGTTGAATAAAGACTTATTAAGATATATCTTAATAAGCACAAATTAATCATTTTGAGAAAAACAAAGATGAAATCAGGTCAACATGATCATTCACATCATGACTTTGAGCATCGGGAGCATCATCCAGAAAAAGGCTATGCTGGACGCAGAGGTCGGTTATTTGAGTCTGGAAAAATGAAGCTGCTTGTGCTGTATCTCATGCAACAGCAAGCTAAGCATGGTTATGAAATTATCAAGGACATCAGTGATTTGGTCGGAGGTGGTTATACACCCAGTTCAGGCACAATCTATCCCACATTGACTTATCTTGAAGAAATAGGTTTTGTTCGGGTAGAGAGTACGGCAGATGATCGCAAGCAATATCACATTACAGATGCTGGAAAGTTACATTTAAAAGAGCAACATCAACATATCCAGCATTTATTGGAGCGTTTAGAAACACGTCGTGAAATTCATGAAAATGATCAATATCTTGATGTACATCGTGCAATGGAAAATTTAAAAACGGCGTTGCGCTTAAAGCTCAAAGGTCGAGACTTTGATGCGGAGCAGGTGAGAAAAGTTGCAGAGATTATTGATCAAGCGGCTGTAAAAATTGGGCGTTTATAACATGACATCACAAAAGGTGAGACATGAATATTGAAATCCAACAGAAATTGCGTCATGCAAACTTAAAAATTACTCAAGCGAGAGTGATCGTATTTCGAGCCTTGTCTGAGCAAAAAACACAATTGACGGCTAAGCAAATTTATCAGCAGTTATATTTGAACAATCAGCAAATTAGCTTATCCACCATCTACCGTGTGGTCAGTGACTTAGAAAAAGCTGGGTTAGTGACGCAAAATTTGAATGGTCGGGACGAAGCCAAATACACTTTGGTTGATCCATCTGAAGCCGAATTTCTGAATATTCAATACACTGATCTGGCAAAAATCAATAAAGCCTCTTTGATTGCTTCACTTGAAAAGGTTTTCCATCAATTCAATGTCGATGTTTTAGAGATTGAATTTAGTACCCCATTACATTAAATCGAGAAATCACATGAAACAGCATCAATACCTTGTCACTGTACAACATCTTGCCGATGCCAAAGGTCAACCATCTAACTATGACGAAAACATTGAATTTAACGTGGGAAATCATGATGATATTTTTGAAATAGTTGAACGTTTAAAAAAAGCCGAGTTTTTTGATGAAGAAACAACACAGGCTTTTGCAGTAGGACTTAAATTGTTTTTAGAAGTGATGATTACGCATCGTGATCATGTCTTATTTAAAGATTTTGAACCCGCAGTAAAGCAATTTATGAAAAATTTAAAGCAAAATGCGTAATGGTTAAAACAGATCAATTTAGAGTGTTGGTATAATGCAAGCAAAATCGACGATGATCGTGGGTAAAATTCCCAAATTACCCGCAAAATATGCCACTTGGATGATGCCATTTTTCCTTTCAGGATTAATGAGTGCCACCATTTCTATGATTAATTTATGGAAAAATGTGGGATGGCGATGACGCTCGGAAAATTTTTGAAGAATCGGTGAAATAATAACTACGGCATCATTGGCTGATCATCCGCATAACAAAAACCACACTATTATTGTCCTATTCATAGTATTCAGCGTATTAAGATAGCTATAGGTTGATGGAGATAAAACCGCTAGGCTAGATAATATGAAATATCAGATGTTGAAATAACATCCTGAGCTGATGAACAACTTTAGGATAAAAAAATGACCAATACCAACTATACCGAGATTTCTAATTCTGATGATTGTGAAAAATACGTGAATCAATTTATTCAAGATTTTCCAATCCGTTCAGCAGAAATAGGCAGAGGCACCGTCATTAAACGCGCATTACCAAGTCGTCAGAAACGTATGATTGGGGCATGGTGCTTTTTAGATCACGCAGGACCAGTGACATTTCCTCAGGGAGATGGATTGGATGTAGGGCCACACCCACATATTGGACTGCAGACTTTTACGTGGATGATTGAAGGCACAATGATGCATACAGACAGCATTGGCTCAAAACAATTGATCCGTCCTAAACAGGTCAATTTGATGACAGCAGGTTATGGAATTTCTCATACAGAAGTTGCACCTGATACCGAAACCAGAATGCATGCTGCACAACTTTGGATTGCCTTGCCTGATGATAAAATCAATATGCCCCCTCAGTTTGACCATTATCCAGTTTTGCCAATTGTAGAAAAAGACAATATTGAATTCACTGTTTTAGTCGGCGAGTTTATGGATACAGTGTCACCTGTAAAAGTCCATACAGAATTATTGGGCATTGATTTTTTTGCCAAAGAACAGACCAAAACTCGTATTCCTCTTAATCCTAAATTTGAGTATGGATTTATGGCTTTAGAGGGTGATGCAATCGTCAATGGTCATGATTTAAATAGTGACAATATGGTGGTGTTAGAACCCGGGATCTCCCAAATTGAAGTGGAACTTCCGAAAGGTTCACGGTTGTTGTTGATCGGTGGAGAACCCTTTGAGTCGCCTATTTTGTTGTGGTGGAACCTTGTGGGACGTACACAAGAGGAACTGAAAACTGCGACAGAGCAATGGATCAATCAAGATGCCCGTTTTGGCACGATTCCTGATTACGATGGTCCACATTTAGAAGCCCCAGCATTCCCAGATAAGATGCGGCCATCGAAGTAATCGGTATCATGATTGATGGCTGATCTTGAGAGATGAGCTTAAATTAAACAATTTGCGCTAGAGCTGTACTGATATCCTTTAGCGCAAGTGTTGTGCTCACATGGCTTCATCTAAACGAAGGTTAAATAAAAATTTCAAAATTATAGGAAAATAAAATGGCAATTATTGCAAATGCAAAAGTAAAAACTTATCCAGAACCATGGTCAGGTGAAGTGCTCAGTGGAAAGCATCAACTGATTACCGATAAACCTGAATCTTTTGGTGGGCAAGACAAAGGTTTAGCACCTTATGATTTTGTTTGCTCTGGCTTGATTTCCTGTACGATAATTACGTTACGGATGTATGCGCAACATAAAGGTTTTGATTTGGGCGAGTTTACAGTTGAAGCAGATTTTAATGCCAACAAAGAAGGTAAAGAATGGATTGAACGCCGTTTATCATTTGCCAATGCTTTATCAGAAGAGTTGCATCAAAAGGTATTAGACATTTGCCAAAAAACACCCGTCACCAAAACCTTGTTACGTAGTGTAGAAATCAATACCTCGATTATTTGAGTGATATTAAAAAAACAATTTGATTTGGAAAAGACATTTTGTTGAGCAACAAAGTGTCTTTTTTTATCTGGTCAATATTGCTGATGACTTATTTACAACTGATGTTATAAATTTGTGTATAAAACTGACCTTGATTTAAGGGCTTAAAATCTAAATCATCAAAAGAATAAAACGCAGCTCCAGTTTCACCATCATGACTCAAGGTAATGTCATCAAATTTTTTTACGAGTTTGCTGTTTGATGTTTGCCCTGCAAAGTAATCAGCACCTCGAATGGCAATGGTTTTCCCTTTGCAGTCGACAATAAGTTGTTTAATCACAGATTGATAAGGTAGATCACTGTTTCGTTTGATTGGCGTAGCATATTTTTCGTAGATCACCGCTTGTTTAAATGAATCACGAATCACTTTATTTGCCTTACTGTCAATAAAGGCCTGACCTTGAGGCTCAATAGCTCCAAGCAAAATAAGTTTGGGTTGATAAGAATATGCATTGGCGCATGCCAATAATAGAGTTAAACCGAGTAAATGCTTCATTTTTATTTTCAGTATGGCTGATATTCATACAGATTATAAACATAGTCTTTCCAGAGCACACTTAAAAAAGTGTTAAAAATATAGCAATTCAATTGTTGAAAAGCCAAGATCAATCTATAGTCAGAACACAATAATTGAGGCAATAAAAATGATTACATTACATCATCTGGATCAATCACGCTCATTACGGATTATTTGGGCTTTAGAGGAGCTGGGGCTTGGATACCAAATCAAGCATTATAAGCGTTTGCCTACCTTTGCTGCACCGCCAGAGTTAAAAGCAGTTCATCCACTTGGAAAGTCTCCTGTGTTGACGGATGGTGATTTAACAATTGCAGAATCTGCGGTAATTTTAGACTATCTTCAAACGACCTATGATAGCAAAAATCAGTTTAAGCCTCAGAACCCTCAAGATCTGATGCAATATAACTATTGGATGCATTATGCAGAAGGTTCTTTAATGCCTTATTTGGTGATGACTTTGGTGATGACCAATATGCCGAAACATGTACCATTTCTAATTCGACCGATTGCAAAAAAAATCTCCGAAGGTGTGCGTGGTGGTTTTATCAATCCACGTTTAAAAGAACATTCTGCATTTTTGGAAGATTTTTTTAGCCAGCATGATTATGCGGCAGGTGAGTTCTCTTTTGCTGATATTCAGATGAGCTTCCCTGTGATGGCAATGCAGCAACGTACTCAAAATAAGATGCCTCAAATTGCAGCTTATGCGGAACGCATTCAGCAGCGACCTGCTTATCAACGTGCTAAAGCAAAAAGTGGCGATTAATTGTTTGAAAGCTCAAAGTGAAGTTTAAATGAATTTGATCTTTTTACCGGGTGCATCTGGAAGTACTGAATTTTGGCAACCTGTGGTGCAAAGCTTGTCGAGGAATTATGCAAAAACCGTGATTGCCTATCCAAGCTTTGGGGGGTACCCAGATCACCCTCAAATTCATAGTTTTGAAGATCTACAGACTTATGTCCTTGATCAGATTGAAGAACCATCGATATTGATTGCGCAGTCTATGGGAGGCATCTTTGCTGTCCAAGCAGCATTACAAAAACCAGAGTGGGTTAAGGGACTGGTATTGGTTGCAACTTCAGGAGGAATCAATTTAGCTCCATTTCATGTGGCGGATTGGCGAGAAGAATATCGCCAAACTTTTGCTGTTCCAAGTTGGTTTATGGATCATCGATCTTATTTGGATGATGTATTAACCCAGATTTCTTGCCCTGTTCTATTAATCTGGGGTGATTCAGATCCAATTAGTCCAGTTAAAGTCGGTGAATATTTGCAGGACAAAATCAAAAACTCAATATTGCATGTCATTCCACAGGGTGAGCATGATTTAGCCCATGTTTTTGCAGATCAAGTGGCAGGAAGGATTGAAAATTTTCTTTCCGAACATGAATGTGCTTTACCACAATGACAATTGAGACTCGTCTTGTTGATCTGTGAGTTGGTATAGACCCACGCCAATTAAACGGAATTGAAAATGCTCAGGAATCTGCATTTCATGCAATAAGATTTGAATCACTTGGGTCATTTCTTGTGGTGATTTGAGCGCAGTTTTAAAGCTTTTACTGTGTTGTAGTACCTGAAAATTCTTTAATTTCAGTTTTACGGTCACACCTCGTGCTTGCATCTGTTTCTTTTCTAAACTGAGCCAAACCCGTGAGATTAAATTGTCCCAATAGATTGAACATTGTTCGAGATTAAAATCGTCATCAAATGTAGTTTCTTTTGAAATTTGCTGACGTTGCCGTTCTGCTTGTACAGGCCGATCATCTATGCCTTGAGCATATAAAAACAACTGTTTGCCATATTTACCGAAATGGTGAATTAAGATGTTTTCTTCAATTTTTTGCAAGTCGCCCAATGTTTCTAAATTTAAACTTTTGAGTTTTTCTTGAGTAACTTTACCTACCCCAGGAATTTTTTTCAGGGCTAAATCTTGAATAAAGTTTTGCACTTGGCTGGGCTTAATGATGCAAATCCCATTGGGCTTGTTCCAATCTGAAGCCACTTTGGCAAGGAATTTATTTGGTGCAACGCCTGCGGATGCAGTAAGACCCGTTTGTTGGAAAATATCAGCACGAATTCGTTCAGCGATTTCTGTGGCACTGGGAATATTTAATAAGTTTTCAGTCACATCAAGATAAGCTTCATCTAAAGATAAAGGTTCAATGAGTAGGGTATATTTTTGGAAAATTTCATGAATTTGATGAGAGACATCACGGTATTTTTCAAAATTAGGTTCAATCACATAGACCTGTGGGCAGCGTTTTTTCGCTTGTGACATCGACATGGCAGAGCGTAAGCCGAACTCACGGGCAGGGTAAGATGCCGCAGCAATTACAGCCCGAGGGTGATGTGAAGAAATCACCACAGGTAAATGCCTTAATTCAGGACGTTCAAGTAGTTCCACAGATGCATAGAATGCATCCATGTCGATATGGATGATTTTTCTCATGAATGACACAGTGTTACAGCGCTGTGTGTTTATTCTAACCGATCTTGGTTTGTTGCAAGTGATGAACTTGGCGTTTGGTAGCAAATCTGCGACAGTTTGTGTCGAGATGATGGTTGGCTAATTTAACTTATTCTGTTGTAAAAACTGTTTCCACTGTTCAGCATCTCCATAAAAAACATTTAAATCAACATTTTTAGCAATGCCTTGAATTGTTCCTTGATTTGTATTTTGCCAAAAAGTCCATTCACGACCATCTTTTAAATCAGGCTTATCTTTATACTCACGAATCCAAATTGGTGTGTCTTTAAATTCGCCTGTAAGAACCATGTTATAAAATACTTTGGACGTGTAAAAAATGGGTTGTTTAGCATAATGTTGATGCAATTGATCATGTATGATTCTGATTTGTTTCAGTAATTGCTCTTTGGTATAAGTGTTGATACAGGCACTGTCATATTCTAAGTCGATGACAGGCGGCAAGGCATTACTTTTGTTGGGCACTGTTTTGATAAAGTTTTGTGCCTGTATTGCGCCGTCTCGACACAAACGGAAAAAGTGATATGCACCTACACGCATACCACGTTCACGTGCTTCTAACCAGTAATCCTGAAATTTATCATCTTGATAATCTCCGCCTTCAGTGGCTTTGAGATAAACAAACTGATACTGCTGAGGAGAGATTTTTTTCCAATCGATCTCACCTTGATGATGTGACGCATCGAAACCACGAATAGCATAATCTTGAGCACCAGCATTTTGTGGATAGAACACAGCCAAATAACTGGCGATACCCAATAAACTGATACATCCGATACTGGTGATGATAGAGCGATATTGAGGTCTAGATTTCACAAAAATCATCCTGTTGCCTAAGTCATGCAATTTCTAGGTTAATCGTTGCATTGCAGTATTGATCATGTGTTGATTGTACGCGTTTCGCTTTAGGGTGCATCATTTGACTACCCAATTGTTCTATAAATTTACATGATGCATATTTTTTGGCACGTGCCTGATATTCAGTAATCCATCTTTCTCGGTCAAGCATACGGTTTTCTTGAATAGGCCAAACCCCTAAGCGCAAGGCATCTACCCCGATTCTCCAAGGTTTAGGGCTAATCCTTGCACGGAAGCAGTTTTGATTTTTACACATACGCACATAATTTGGATCGGCTTGTAAGGTAATAAAAAACTGTTGAGCTTCTTCACCTCGAGGATCAAAAACTTGATGCATCACCAAAACTCGATAGCCTTTTGGAGTTTGATAGACGCGTAAATGCCAAGTTGGATGTTGCATAGAAAATTGACGAATGGCTTTTAAGGCTTGTTGCTCAGGTGAACCCTTCCATTTATTTTGAATATTCAACAGTATTTCGGCAGTTTGTTTGCTGAGTACGATGGAAAAAAATACGCCGAGTAGCAACACCCACCATGTTTTAAGTAATACAGCACAGACAATGCTGATGAAAAAGAGCAATATAAAACTTAAAAAATACAGTCGACTATTCGGCGCATAATTAAAATCAATGTCTGCAAATAAAACATCGGGCGTATTGAGGCAGAGTGCACCATAAGAATTACGTGTGATCACCACATCATCGTGTTGTTGAATAATTTCTTCACGAATGGGCAAACCTTCACTGCCATTATAAGGAATTTTATGATCAAATTTTCGGATGTCCTGTCCTAATCTAAGTTGCTCAAGTGCTTCTGTAATACGTGTTTCAGCATGTGTTTGTGCATCTTGCATAGTTAAATCTGACCAACCGAATCGTTTGATAGTGACTTGGCGTTTTTCGTACTGTGTTGTTATTTTTGCTTCCGCCCAATATTTTGGAATGATCATATGATGTGTCCTTATTCTTTATTCAGTTTTATTTTGAACAGTTTAATCTCGGGTATCTTTTGGGATCTGAAAGAAAATTAAAGCAGTGATGATATTGATCGCACCTAAGCAGATCAGTGTATAGTGAAAAGCTTGAGTAATATGTGTCTCTGTAAAATATACGGTAAAAGTATTCAACAATGTGCCTGCTAAGGCAATACCAATACTCATTGAAAGCATCATAATCATCGACAAGAAACTGTTCCATTTTAAAAGCCACTTGTAACATGAGTGGTAAAATAAAAGGCACCGCATTGCCACCAAAACGGACAAAGAAATTTCCCAATACACCGATGGTATAAATTTTATTTTTAAATAAACGGCTACGAAATAATGCATTCTGATGTGTATGTGCATGATAAGCGTAAATACATGCTGAAATGATGCCAATTGAAAGTAAGCCAATACTGAAGTTTCGAGAGATCTCTTTACTGGCAATATTTTCAATACCGAGTGCCATGCCAATCATTGCGATAGCTAAAAGAATAAAGCCGCTGAAGTCAAAAGATTTCACCGAGGTTTCTTTGACATTGGGCATGGCTTTAAAGGTGACAAATGTCCCTAAGATTCCGATGGGTAAATTGATTAGAAAAATCCAATGCCAAGAGGCGTATTCGACCAACCATCCCCCTTAAGACAGGACCCCCCATGAGGGGGCCAAGAAGACCTGCCAAACTCATCAGACTCATTGCCGAAAGAAATTGTTCGCGTGGAATAATTTTTAACATGGCTAAACGACCTACTGGAACCAGTATTGCGCCACCTATGCCTTGAATGACTCGAAATGCAATCAGCAAATTGAAATTGTTAGATAGCGCACACCCCAAAGAGGCTGAGGTAAAAATCACAATCGCGATAAAAAAAGTATTACGGATACCAAAACGATCAGCCAACCAACCACTCAAAGGAATACAGGCAGCAACAGCCAATACATAGCTGATGACAATACCATGCATTTTTAAAGGATTTTCTTGCAAACTTTCTGCCATTGCAGGCAAGGCAGTATTGATAATCGTGGTATCTAAACCTTGCATGAAAAAGCCGATCGAAACTAAAAAAACCAATAAATAAAATTTAGGCTGTAATTTACTGTGCGATGGCGTATCAGTCATAGAACTTAAATAAGTCAATTTTGTGAATAGTTTAAAACAATGCTCAGCTTAAATCTGTATGAAATAGTTGTTGAAACAGTGAGATAAATGAAGCTTGGTGGATGAGTAAAAAAATGAGGCATTGTACAGTTGGTTTGGATGCACTGATTTCTATGCAAGATTAAAAGTTGATCGCCAATCAAGCTTCCCCACATTTAGAATATTTTTGCAAAAGATACTGTCTCAAACGTCAAGAAACTGCAATAAAAGTGTAATGTGTTGGTCATGAAATTTACACCCCCAATCCTTATAGTGGTGAAAATTTAAACTACAACGGATTGACGCATGAACTTAAAGATTTCTGCATTGTGTTTGGCAATGCTTTCTGTGGGACTGGTGGCATGTAATGATGACAATGATCAATCAACACCACCAGTGGTTGAGGAAGCAACACCTGAAAGTATTAGCCTAAGTCTATTAGGTCGTTATGAAACGGGTGTTTTTGCTGAAAGTGCAGCAGAAATTCCTGCTTATGATGCAAGTACCAAACGAGTATTTGTGGTCAACGCCAAAAAAGGTTTGGTCGATGTACTTGATGTGTCTAAGCCTGATGCACCAGTTCATATTGGCGAGCTCTCTGCACGTGAAGCCTTGGCAGAGTCAGAAGTAAATTCTGTGGCGATCAAAAATGGTATTGTTGCGCTAGCCGTTCAAGCCAAGCAAAAAACTGACAAAGGGATGGTAGCGTTTTTTGATGCCAATGATTTAAAACTCATCAGTAAAGTTGAAGTGGGTGCTTTACCTGATATGCTGACTTTTACCCCAGATGGTAAAACAGTTTTGGTTGCCAATGAGGCTGAGCCTAATGATGATTATAGTATTGATCCTGAAGGCTCAATCAGCATTATTGACATCACGAATATTCGTCAGCCAACCGCAACTGTTGCAGACTTCAAAGCATTTAATGATAAAAAAGCAGAGTTGATTAAATCAGGTGTACGAATTTTTGGTCCAAAAGCGACAGTCGCTCAGGACTTAGAACCTGAATACATCGCAGTTAGCCAAGACGGAAAAACCGCTTGGGCAAGCTTACAAGAAAATAATGCCATTGCAAAAATTGATATTGTGGCGAAAAAAGTGACTGATATTTTACCATTGGGCTATAAAGATCATGGTCTGGCAAATAATGCTTTAGATGTCAGTGATAAAGATAAAAAAATTAATATTCAAGCTTGGCCTGGTTTGATGGGAATGTATCAACCTGATTCAATTGCCCACTATCAAGCCAATGGTACCAGTTACTTAGTGACCGCAAATGAGGGTGACTCACGTGAATGGTTAAATGACACAACTGCATATTATGCTGGAGACCAAAGTAAAGGTTTTGCAGAAGCAATTCGAATGAAGCATTTATTCAATGTCAAAGGTTTCAATAATAAAGGGGATTATCCTGCTCATTTGACTCATCTTGTTGCTGGGGTAAAAGGAGCCAAATTGGATGCCACAGTCTTTGCATATTGCGGAGCAACAGCAACTAGTCCAGGTTTATGCCGTGAGGATGATCAATTAGGGCGTTTAAATATTGCATGGAATATGGGGTATGAAACCAATACCGATGGTTCTCTAAAACTGGATGTCAATGGATTATTGACCTATAGCAAACTGTACAACTATGGCGCACGCTCATTTAGTATCTGGGACACACAAGGTAAATTGGTTTGGGACTCAGGTAGTGAGTTTGAACGTAAAGTCGCTGAGTTATTCCCGAATTACTTTAACAGTGATCATGAAGCGGCTATTTTTGATGACCGTAGTGACAATAAAGGACCTGAACCTGAAGGTTTGGCTTTAGGAACGATTGGTAAGAAGACCTTTGTCTTTATTGGCTTAGAGCGTCAAAGTGGGATTATGGTTTATGATATTAGTAACCCTCAAAAACCTGTTTTTGTACAGTATTTTAACAACCGTACGTTTAAACAGGATCAGGTTTATAAAGATGCAAATGGTCAGCCTATTTTAGATAAAGAAGGTAAACAGATTCTCATTGAGAAAAGTGACTTAGGGCCTGAAGGACTGACGTTTGTTTCTGCGAAAGATTCACCGAACGCTAAACCAATGTTGATTGTGGGTAACGAGGTGAGCGGCAGTACAGCAATTTATCAGATTAATTTAAAGTAGAATTTTAACTTAATCCCTTCGTTTTAAAGAGTGCTTTGGCACTCTTTTTTATTACATTTTCAACACCCACTGTCGTAGTTTTTATTAAGGAAATCCTTCTGGTATTGCAAGCTGGCAAAGTAGAAAAAATATACCTGCTATGACAAAAAACCATATTGATTTCTTTCTATTCAAACGATTAAATATTGGGATTAATCTAAAAAATTCTGGAAAAATTAAAACAAGAAAAGCAAATACTAGAAATAAAAGACTCAAGTATCCTGAGATTAAAAAGATTTCGTAAGTATATTTTCCAAACATATCTCAACCTATTATTTAATTTTACTATCTAAAAAGCCTTTGTCTTTTGTATCTAAAATTAAATGACCATTTCGATAAACAATCCTACGCATCCACATATAACTTTGCTCACTAATTTTTGTTGTTGAGCCATTAATTAGTGGGTTTGATTGAGTCGTATGTCCAATCACATAAGATTTTATTTTTCCTGAATTATATAAATGCCTTGAAAAAGCGGCAGATAAATTATTAGAATCATGTGGATCTTCTGCTGTATTGCAACCTTGTATTTCAATATTGGTAACATGATCTATATTTGTAGATCCCATAAAGTTATTGGTTGTGATAATTTTGTTAGTCACATTCTATTTACATTTTCGACACCCACTATCCCAAAACTTAATATGTAAAAGGGAGAGTGGGAAGTATCGTATTTATTAATTATTGATCTAAGCCTAACCATTGTCTTTGATGATAAGCACCATCCCAAAATAACCATTCTAACTCAGCACCTTTGGTATAGGCTTTATGCATTTTCTCAAGTGTTGCGGCATCACAATGTTCAGCAATACGGTCAATAGTTGCCAAAACATTTTTAACCGCTTCATTAAACTCTTCACCAGAATAAGTATCGATCCATGCTTGATAAGGATTATTGGCGACAGATTTATTGACAATATCTTTACCCACTTCAGCATAAATCCAGAAACAAGGCAGTAATGATGCCAATACAACAGGATAGCTTTCTGACCACGCTGTCGCTGTTAAGAAAGAGGTATAGTGGTGGCAAGCAAGTGTCAGTGGTGTGTTTTCAAAATCAACTTTGCTAATGCCGAAGTTTTGCATAAATCCATCATGCAAACTGCGTTCAACCACAATGGCTTCTTTCACGCCTTGTGTAAATTGAATGATATCGTCAGCATCAAATGCTTTTGCACCACATATAGCCAACGCACGTCCATACGCCACTAAATAATGGGCATCTTGGATCACATAATGACAAAAAACGTCTTTGTTTAATGTGCCTGTAGCAAGTTCTTGATTAAATGGTAAAGCTAATGTTTTGTTATATAAGGCAAGATTACGTTGCCAAAGCTGTTGAGAAAAACTCATGTTATTTTCCTATGCGATCATTCAAGCAATTAAAGTCATTTTGAACTGGCAAGACTATAACAACTCTAGGTTGGTTTAGGTATTTGAATGCAGAAAATTCAACTGAGTTTGCATAAAAATATGACAAAGAACTTTTGGAGAAACCTGAAAAAGTCGTCATAATGTGTGCATTAAAAACCCAATTTTTATTTCAGTATTCTGATTAAAAAACTATTCTCCGTAGGTCGTATTCTCATGATGAAACATTTTGGTTTCTCAATTTTTTTTACGGTTGTGTGTTTGGCTATATCTGCATATTGGGGCTTTACCCATGGTCCCAATGCAGGTGTCCAAGCCATGCTGTCAGCACTGACGATTACAGCGATTTTGGCTGTGATGGAAGTGTCTTTGTCTTTTGACAATGCTGTGGTCAATGCCTCTGTGCTACGCAATTGGGATCATTTCTGGAAAATGATCTTTTTAACGGTTGGGATCTTGATTGCCGTATTTGGTATGCGATTGGTTTTCCCTGTTGTGATCGTTGCGGTGACCGCAGATATGGGAATGGTTGAAGTCGTGAAAATGGCTTTAAATGACCCAATCCAATATTCAGCTAAATTATTGGCCCATCATGCAGAAATTGCTGCTTTTGGTGGAGCATTTTTATTATTGGTCTTCTTAAATTTCTTCTTGGATGAAGGTAAAGATACTCACTGGTTTAAGTGGCTTGAAAAGCGTTTAGCAAACTTAGCCAATGTTCCAGCAATGTCAGTTTTCCTCGCATTAATAGCTTTGTTGGTGATGGCCGCTAATGTTGAAGAGGCTAAACGTCCTGTGGTGACTATGGCAGGTATCTGGGGCATTGTTATTTATATTGGTGTGCAAGTTCTTAGTCATTTACTCGGTGGCGAACCTGAAGTTGATGAAGAGGGTAATGCCGTAGGTCACGATGCCAATGGCGCTCCAACAGGTGTTATTAAAGCAGGTATCGGTGGTTTTATTTATTTAGAAGTCCTTGATGCTTCTTTCAGTTTCGACGGCGTGATTGGTGCTTTTGCAATAACCTCTGATGTGGTCATCATCATGTTGGGCTTGGCCATCGGTGCAATGTTCGTCCGATCAATGACGATTTATCTTGTTGATAAAGGTACACTGGATGCTTATGTCTACTTTGAGCATGGCGCACATTATGCGATTGGTGCTTTAGCTTTTATTATGATTGCAAGCGGCACTGGACTCCATGTACCTGAAGTGGTGACAGGATTAATTGGTGTTGCCTTTATTGTCTGGGCTGTGATTGCATCAATCCAATATAACAAGCGAATTGAACAACAACATTAATCCTTTTTTAAGAAAAGAGATTACAATGGGAGAGCACTTTGAAAGTGCTCTTTTTTATGCTCAATGTTTCCACAAAGTTGCCACAATATGCGATGATGTGTTTGAAAATTAGCTCGCCAGTTTTGATAAGCCAGTAGATATGATGAATCCTTTAGAACGCCGCTCGACCTTTGCATTAAGTAGTATTTTTGCTTTACGCATGTTGGGGCTGTTCATGATTATCCCTGTGTTTGCGGTGGTGGGACAGTCTTATCAATATGCAACACCAGCCTTGATTGGTTTGGCAGTGGGTGTCTATGGTTTAAGTCAGGCAATTCTGCAAATTCCTTTCAGTTTATGGGCAGACCGTTTTAGTCGAAAACCATTGATTATATTTGGTTTACTGTTATTTGCTTTAGGCGGTGCAATTGCAGCCATGTCTGAAACCATTTATGGTGTGATTCTCGGACGGGCGATTGCAGGCGCTGGCGCTGTATCCGCGGTTGTCATGGCTTTATTAGCAGATGTAACCCGTGAAGAAAACCGCACTAAAGCCATGGCTGTGATGGGCATGAGTATCGGCTTATCTTTTGTGGTTGCTTTTAGTTTAGGGCCTTGGTTGACCAGCTTGATGGGAATTTCAGGGCTTTTTTGGGTCACAACCGTGATGGGTCTGTTGGCAATTTCAATGTTGTTTTTGGTACCCAAAACCACTCGCCATCATAAGAACTTTAAACAAGGCTATCTCAATCAGCTCAAACAAGTTTTAAAAATGAGTGATCTGAATCGTTTACATGTTTCAGTCTTCGCTTTGCATTTATTGCTCACCGCCATGTTTATTTATGTGCCTTCACAGTTGATTAATTTTGCAGGTATTCCTTTAGCCAAACATGGCATTGTGTATTTGCCACTGTTGGTGATTAGCTTATTTTTTGCTTTTCCAAGCATTATTCTTGCTGAAAAATATCGCAAGATGCGCAGTATTTTTCTGACAGCGATTGCAGGCATTATTGCTGGACTGGTTATTCTTATATTTGGTTATGAATCTAAATATATTTTATTGCTCGGTCTGGGCTTATTCTTTATTGCTTTTAATGTGATGGAAGCCTTGTTGCCTTCATGGTTATCCAAAGCTGCACCGATTCAGTCCAAAGCAACAGCAATGGGTGTCAACGCAAGTGCTCAATTTTTAGGTGCTTTTTTTGGTGGGACGCTCGGTGGACAATTAATTTTGCTCAATAATACAACAATGGGTTGGAGTGTTTTATCAGCTATTGCTATACTTTGGTTGCTCATTAGTTTTGGGCTGGCTCAACCACGATATTTGACATCAATCGTCTTGCGATTACCTGAGGATAAACAAACCGATAATTGGACTTCTCAGTTATTGTCAATTCGTGGTATTGAAGAGGTCGTGGTGATGTCTGACCAGCAAGTAGCGTATATAAAGGTTGATAAACAGCAGATTGATGATGCTGCGCGACAACATTTAACGCAGTTGTTCGGGAAAGAGGTAGCCATTTAAACATAACTCTTATAAAGTAAAACATAGAATCGAATAGGAAGATAACATCTAATGCGTGGTGTAAATAAAGTTATTTTAGTTGGTACTTTGGGTCGTGATCCTGAGACGAAAACATTCCCAAATGGGGGGTCTCTTACTCAATTTTCAATAGCGACCAGTGAATCTTGGACAGATAAAAATTCCGGAGAAAGAAAAGAACAAACGGAATGGCATCGTATTGTGTTGCATAACCGCCTAGGTGAAATTGCACAGCAATATTTGCGTAAAGGCTCGAAAGTTTATATCGAGGGTTCTTTACGTACACGTCAGTGGACAGATCAAAATGGTCAAGAACGCTACACAACGGAAATCCGTGGTGAGCAAATGCAGATGTTGGATAACAATCGCCAACAAGGTGAAGCAGGCGAAAACGGTGGTTATAACCAACCACGTTTCAATAACAATCAACAAGGTGGTTTTAACAATAACCAAGGTGGTGGTTATAATCAAGGCAACCAAAGTGGCGGTTATGCTAATGCAGCTCCACAAAGTGGTGGTTATGGCAATGGCGGGAACAATGTTAACCAAGGTTTCCAATCGCCTAAGCCACAACAAGCGCCTGCAACTGCACCAGCAGATTTAGATGATGATCTGCCGTTCTAGTACACCCTAGAGACTATGTTTTGTTAAGTTGTTTGAGATTAATTTCATCTAAAGTGATTTAAACTCAAACATTTAATGCAATAAATAGCCTCTTTTATTTTGTAAATAAGAGAGGCTATTTTTATTTCATGCAGAGAGTAAGGTATGGTTTTTTCACTTAGCTTCGGTTGAGCATGCGAGGGAGTCTAAAATTTGGCAATTTTATAAAGAAAATCGCATTACCACATAAAATTAAAACTACCCCGATCACAGCATTGATATGCCATTGATATCCTTCCCAAAAGGTCGAAATCACCAAAGCGACCAATGGAAATAACAAAGTACTATATGCTGCTTTGGCTGCACCAATCCGTCCAACTAAATAGAAATAAGCAGTAAAGCCAATCACTGAGCCAAAAATAGCCAAATATAATAAAGCACTCACTGCACTGAATTGCATATTCGGGAAAAACTCATCATGTTTTATCCCAGCGATCAGCGCCATTAAGATTGAACCATACAACATGCCATAAGCATTGGTGGTAAAAATATCGAGTCCCTTTTTTTGATGGCGTGCACTGATCATATTTCCCAGAGAAAAGCCATAGGTTCCTAAGATACACAGACCTATTCCTATCAAAGTATATTGATTTAAGCTGTTTCCCACGACATCATGCCAAAACAAGGCAAGAATACCTAATCCACCGAGCAAAGCCGCAGGATAAAAATATGTAGAAACCTGTTGTTTAAAGAAAATTTTGGCATTCAGTGTGTTAAAAATCACTGCCATCGAAAAAATGACAGCTTCCAAACCACTACTGATATATTGAACTGCATAATAAAAGCAAACAAAGTTAAAACCAAAAATACAGCAAGCTTGCAGCATACAAAATAAATGGTCGTTTAAAGCCAACTTTTGTTTTTTTCGGCACAACATTATCAATGCAAATAAGAACATCGCTGAAATAAAGAAGCGCCAAAACACGGCCACATTGACCGATATGCCACTTTGTTGTTGCAGACTAATTGCAATCCAAGTCGTTCCCCAAATCACCACGACCAATACATATAGGAGTGCATTCATATTCCTTCAACCAAACTAAACGATCAGCACTATTGTGCTTGATTTAAGCCACCTATTTCTTGCACCTGCTTGTGGTGGTTATCATGAGCTTGTGGTTTTTTTCTACTCACATTTTTATATCAATGATAAAATAAGCTAAAAGTCTTACACTCAATATTCAAATTTGGTACTGCGTATACAAGATGAAATATCAGATTTTCGATCAATTGCAACAGCATAAAGCTCAACTGCTGGATTCGGTCGAGTTGGGTTCTGGTATGCAATTAGCCATGTGGCAAAATAACCAAGATCGTGTAAATGTATGCAGTAACCACCATACCCTGAGTATGTATGTTCAAGGTGGTTATCACAGTTATCAAAAGACGGCACAAGGTTGGCACAATGGCGGTGGACCTGATCATATGTGCTTAATGCCTCAAGATTTTGAGTCAACTTGGGATCTACGAGATCCACTCACTTTTGCGCATCTTTACTATACTAAGCAACACTTACAACGTGTAGCAGAACAAGTGTGGGATCGTGAGCCGAGTCAAATTATTTTAGATCCGCAAATTTTTGTCGCTGATCCACAGATTGCCATGATCTATCGTCATTTTTTATTAAATACGGCTTGGCAGCACAGTGAAAATCACTTGCAAATGAGTACAGCCACGACACTGTTGCTCAACCATCTGATTAAAAATTATAGTGCTGCTCAGTGGCAGGCGCCAGAGATCAAAGGCGGCTTGTCGCCTTATACGCTCAAACACGTATTGGAATGGATTGATCAGCACATTCAGCAAAGCTTAACCCTATCAGATTTGGCTCAACAAGCTCAACTGAGCGAATATCATTTTGCACATATGTTTAAACAATCCATGCAGATCCCACCACATCAATATGTAATGCAACGTCGTCTGGAATTGGCTCATCAAGCTTTACAACAAACCAAAGTGAGCATGATGGACATTTCAGAACAATACGGATTCAGCTCAAGTAGCCATTTTAGCAATCGCTTTAAAAAGCAATTTGGGTATTCACCATCTCAAATGAGAAAAGCTGAAAAAAGTCGTTATTAATAGGATCGATGCTTTGTAATAGACGCTTTTGGTGATTTACATATTTTGTAGTTTCAATCATCACGGATTTTTCTATTCTGAGGCGTTATGGATGTCATACAACAAGGCCGAATGACCAACCTTGTTATATGGGATGACACTGAAACTAAAAGACAATATTTTGAAAGCGGCTTAGAAAATACGTGAGCTGTGCATATAGTGATTGCTCACTTGATTATAGCTTTCCATGATCTGTTGGCTATTATTACTACTCAGTGCTGAATTAAATTGATGCATATAATCGAGTAATTGTGATTTTGCTTTGGTTGCAAACTCAGCAGTGATGGCTTGATCTTCATAGAGTAAAACATAGTTTTTGGCAAAGCCATAAATGATAAACAATGCTGTTTTCTCAAAGTCTGATTCGCAATCAAGAATCTGATCTTCACAGTTTATTTTCAGTTGTTTAAAGGCATCTGTACCAAAAGGAAGGTTTTGGAATTGCTCCAAAATAGCTGAGAACGTCATTTTTTAAAGTCCACGCAAAAAGAAAATCTACAGATTAAATCTTGTGAGGTCAAGCAACTTTGCAAGAACAATGTGAAAAGCTTTTTCAATTCATAAAACCGATTTATTTTATTAAAAACTACAGTTTTACCGATTTAAATATTTTTCGTATAGTGGCTTCACAGATAAGCAATCCCTGAAACGAATTGAAGGAAGACCACATGAGTTTAATCAATACTGAAGTTAAAGCATTCAACGCAACTGCATATAAAAACGGTGAATTTATTGAAGTGTCTGAAAAAGATTTCTTTGGTAAATGGTCAGTTGTATTTTTCTATCCTGCGGATTTCACCTTTGTTTGTCCGACAGAGTTGGGTGATCTCGCCGATAATTATGCAGAATTCCAGAAAATGAGTGTCGAAATTTATTCAGTCTCTACAGATACTCACTTTACCCATAAAGCTTGGCATGACAATTCAGACGAAATCAAAAAAATTCAATATCCAATCATTGGTGATCCAACTTGGGCATTGGCAAAAAACTTTGAAGTGCTGATTGAAGCTGAAGGTCTTGCAGATCGTGGTACATTTGTCATTGATCCTGAAGGTAAGATTCAAATCGTAGAAATCAATGCAGGCGGTATTGGTCGTGATGCACAAGAGCTATTGCGTAAGGTCAAAGCTGCACAATATGTCCATACTCACCCAGGTGAAGTTTGCCCAGCAAAATGGAAAGAAGGTGATGCGACACTTGCACCATCAATTGACCTGATTGGTAAAATCTAATTGTTCAATCATTTTGAGTATCAAAAAACCAGAAGTTCAACTTCTGGTTTTTTATTTTTAAATTGGCTTTAGAGTACATAACCCTCTTGTTGAGGGGCATAAGCGCGGATGCCTTCAACAAGATCATCTATGAGCTTTTCCATCACTAAGCGTTGTCCTTTTCTGGACGCATAAACCAGTTGTACAGTCCCGATATTGGAACACCATTCAGGTAAAATATGAATCAAACGGCCTGAAAGAATATCTTGTTCTACGGTTAAATAAGGCAGATCTGCCACACCTAAACCATCCAAAACTGCATAATAGGCACCCATTAAGTCATTGCTTTTGATACGTGGTTGCAGAGGGATATCAATTTCTTCTTGTTGCTCATTATGGTGTAAATGCCAATGATAATGCTGTTTGTCTGTACCTAAAACAATGCTTGGAAACTCACATAACTCAGTGACATGCTAGATTTCACGGTCACCTAAAAGTTCAGGACTAATCACTAAGCAATGCGTGGTTTTAATAATATCTCGCACAATGATGCTGGAATCTTCATTAGCCGTGAAATTGGTACGAATCGCCAAATCAATATCATCATGCAAAACATCGATACGTCGACTGGTCAATGCCAATTCAACATTGACCTTGGGATATTTTTTTAAAAACTGATTTAAAATAGGGCGAACTTGGTGTTCTAACATCACAGGTGGGCAACTAATTTTAATCAGTCCCTGCAATTCAACTTTTTGTTTTAACAATACATTCTGTGCAGTATCTGCTTGATCAATAATTTTGGAGCATTCTTCAAAAAATTCTTGCCCTAAAGGCGTGACTTTAAAATGCCGTGTTGAGCGTTGAATCAAAGTGACATTGAATTTTGCTTCCAAATCCAAAATACGTCGGCTTAGTTTTGACTTGGTAATGTTACTGGCTTCACTTGCAGCACTAAATCCGCCATGCTTTACAACCAAATAAAAATAATAGTAGTCATCAAAAGAATGCACAGCTTTATCTCTGAATTGGATTGTTTAGATCATATCACTGATAGGAAAATATGCTTAATCATATCTGTTCAAAATAGAAATGTAACAGCTTACATTTCTATTTGAGAGCAGATTGTCTTATTTTTGAGAAGTATTCTGATTATAACTGTTGATCAGGTTACGGTAGTCAGGTATATGATTGCCAAATAATGTACCTAAACCTTCGATGTCATTGCGCCAATCACGATGTAATTCACAAGCAGCACCAAACCAAGTCATTAACTGTGCGCCTGCACTGCTCATACGATCCCAAGCGGAATCACGAGTGAGTGGATTGAAGGTACCAGAAGCATCGGTAATCACAAACACATCAAAGTCTTCTTCAAGCGCTGAAAGGGCAGGAAAAGCCACACAAACTTCAGTCACAACCCCTGCAATAATCAATTGTTTTTTGCCAGTTGCTTTTATAGCTTTAACAAAGTCTTCATTGTCCCAAGCATTGATTTGACCAGGGCGAGCGATATAAGGTGCATCTGGAAAGAGTTGTTTTAACTCAGGTACAAGCGGACCATTTGGACCATCTTCAAAACTGGTGGTTAAAATGGTTGGAAGGTTAAAATATTTGGCTGCTGCTGCGAGTGCCAATACATTGTTTTTAAATTTATCTGGATCGATATCACGTACTAAAGACAACAATCCTGTTTGATGATCGACTAATAATACGGCTGCATCTTCTTTATTTAAACGAACGTAAGGTTTGCCCATTTTTTATATCCTGAATTTAAAAAAGTTTAAATTGTGCTTAAAAACAAAACAAATCGCTTTGTATGGACTTTATCTTAGGGGAGTTATATTGAACAAATAAGTCTAAAAAATGAGATAAATAATCTCATTTATAAGATTATTATTGGCGAGCCAAAGCTAAGTATCACCGATAAATGTCCTATATTTGAGATACAGTGTATTGATGGGTTGCTATATTCAACACTTTAAAAAACATAAAATACAATCATATTAAAGCCTAGAGATAGGAGTATTGAGATGAAAAGAATTATTGGTGTATACCGCAATCAAAATATGCATTGGGTCGGTGATGGCTTTCCAGTAAAAAGCTTGTTTTCGTATGATCGACTTGGTCAGGCTATTAGCCCGTTCTTACTTTTGGACTACGCAGCACCTTATACATTTGCACCGAGTCATGAGCAACATGGGGTTGGTTCACATCCGCACCGTGGCTTTGAAACCGTGACCATTGCATATCAAGGTGAAGTCACACATAAAGACTCACATGGTGGTGGTGGAACGATTAAAACTGGTGATGTGCAATGGATGACAGCGGGTGCAGGTTTGGTTCATGAAGAGTTCCATTCACATGAATTTACCGAAAAAGGTGGTCTGTTTGAAATGGTTCAGCTTTGGGTAAACTTACCTGCGGCAGATAAAATGACTCAACCGAAGTACCAAGCCATTTCTGCACAAGATATTCCTGTGATTCATTTTGATGATGATGCAGGCCATTTGCGTGTGATTGCTGGAAAATTTGCGGAACAACAAGGCACTGCTTCAACCTTTAGTCCTGTGAATGTATGGGATGGTCAATTAAAAGCTGGTCATGAGCAAATTATTCATGTCCCTGTTGATCATAATGCTTTGGTGGTTGTTCTTGAAGGTGAAATGCTACTCAATGGCAGCCAAAAAGTACTCGACAGTTCGATTGTCATGTTTGACAAAGAAGGCGATGCAGCAATTCAACTTGAAGCGGTGCAAGATGCTAAGTTTTTGGTACTTACAGGTAAACCTCTCAACGAGCCAATTCAAGGTTATGGCCCATTTGTGATGAATACCAAAGAGGAAATCGTGCAAGCTTTTAACGATTTCAATCAAGGTAAGTTTGGTGAAATTGTAGCAGAAGCTTAAACTCAGGCGGATTGTAAAATCCGCTTTTTTTATTTCAAAATTTTTTAAATGTTTTAAAAAAGAAAAAGAGCTTAGATCTCTTCAATCAAAAGCTCTTGACGCTGTAGTTTCTTGTATTGGGAACGAATATTCTTATGCTTTTGGTTTTAATGCATTGCACGCATCATAATCAATAAAAAATGTGAAGTAAAGCACATATATTTTTGTTTGATTAAACTTTAAGCGTTAGCGTGTTGGCTGAACAAATCTCAATTGATTCAAAAAAGTGAAAATTCCACACTTCACATCGCTATTTTCTGATGAAAAAAAAGATCTCTATTCCACACTATAGAGATCCTTTTTATGCTGTAGTTTCTTTTATTGTCTGTGTTGTCATAATTATTTGTTTTTATTATAAATGTGATTTGATTGTCATTTTTATGCTGTAAATAAAAAGCATGTTTGTAAATATTTTTTTATTAAATAGTTAAATTATCTTTATGTTTTTAACTGAATTTTTCCATATATGAAAATAAAAATAAAATATAAATCATGTAGATCGCATCAGTTTGTGATGAAATGGATTCCGATGAGTGGTCAGGTAAAAAGCCACAATTTTTCCTAAAAAAATTCCAACAAAAAAAGTTAAATGTGGAACTTTTTAATACCGTGATTTAAACCACTATAGCTCATAATAAAAAAAATGTTTACGAACGGATAATAACTTTGGATATTGCAGTGATTGGTAGTGGTATGGCTGGCCTAGCTACCGCAAGAATTCTTAAAGATGCAGGTCATAACATTACCATCTTTGAAGCATTACCTGGTCGTGGTATGGATAGTCACAGTATTGAGTTTGAAGGGGGCTTAATTGATGCTCCTTTACGTGTGATGAATCCACATTTGTGGAAAAACACACTCAGTCTAGCGACGCATTTGGGTATAAAAACATTTCCTGTGCGTACTTTTATGGCGTGTAGTTGGTTATTTGAAGATAAAACAGAAACATGGTTAACAACATCACGAACGCGTATTGGTAATTTCCCGATTATCAATAACCGTAAAGGCATTAAGCAATACAGTTGGCGTTTGGTGAAGGGAATGTTGCAACTTAAAACTGCAATTGCACAATTTTTTAAATCTAAAAATCAAGAGATTACCCTCGCAGATTTTATCAATCATAATGATATTGAAGAGGTATTTTGGCATGGTGCGGTGATGCCTGTGCTCTATACGATTTGTACCTGTGACCCTAAAACGATTGGTGAATGGCCTGCAAAACCGTTATTAATCTTTTTAAAGCAATTAACCGATGGTGATGCATTACTTCGCTTACATGGCGGAACGCCTGCATTTGTCGATAAATTAATAGAAGGGATTGATATACACAGCGGTTCTGAGATTACGAAAGTTGAAGAGCAGGGCGCTGGTGTCGTGGTTGAAAATGCACAAGGTGATCAATTCCAATTTGATCGGGTTGTGGTTGCGACACCCACCAATAAGTTAGACAGTTTCTTAAATGCTGATCAGTTTGCTGAAGATATTGAACTTTTGAAAAAGTTTAAGTTTGAACAAGGCGAGTTGGTTATGCATACTGATGCAACTGTGATGCCTCCAAATCGTAAAGACTGGTCGGTGTTGAGTTATATGATGGATCGTAAATTTACCAAGCAACAATTCACAGTTTGGCTAAATTCGATTGAGCCGAGTCTGGTCGGTAAATCTCCAGTCTTCCAAACTTGGCGTCCAGTGACAGCGATTGATCCTAAGAAAGTCATTTCAACAGTCACTTTAACTCGTGCTGTGGTGGACTCTGAAACAGTTGCATTGAATAAAGAGTTACAAGAACGTCATAAAGTCGCAAATCGCAAAGTCTTTTATTGTGGTTCATGGTCATGTGATGGGTTGCCGATACTTGAGTCAGCGGTCACTTCGGCAATGCATATTGCAGAGATTTTCAATGCACCATTGCCATTTAAAGGTTTAAAGCCTAATGTTGAGGTCGCACCACAACTCGGTTATTAATGCTAAATCATCAGAGTGGTGTGTTATGACCACACTTAGATTGAGCATTTGAACATGAAATGGATTCAAGCAATTCAGCAAAAACTTCCAAAACATAAGTATGCAATCAATGCAGAAATGTTGGGCGATACTGCTGAGTGTGCTTGGACCAATTTAGGCTTTTGGACTGAAACAACGTCTTCCTACCCTCAAGCCTGCCAACAACTTGCGCAGCGATTAGCACAAACCATTCAACTTCAACCCCATGACCGTGTGTTAGATTTAGGCTGTGGACAAAAGGTGCGAGTTTAAAATATTGGTTAACGCATTACCAGATTCAGCATCTTGAAGCAGTAGAACTACAACAACACTGCGTCTATCAAATTCAAAAGCAACTTCCCCAGATTAAAGCAGTTCATTGCCAATCATTTTTGAGTTTAAATAAAAAGCATTTCTCTCAAGCTTTTGATGTGGCGATGTGTATTGATGCAGCCTATCATAGTGATTTAAATTCATTTCTGACTTCAGTTACGCCACTTTTAAATTCAAAAGGACGTTTAGGTTTTCATTACCTGATGTTGTCAGATGCCCATTTAAATTCA
>WNDP01000039.1 GCA_009912575.1 Acinetobacter bereziniae | reverse complement strand
GCGTCCCATGATTTGCGAAGCATTACTGTCTAGTACATGGTTGATGGCAACTGAAGATGCATTGTTTTGGTTAAAGTTAACGGTCGCATCTTGACCAATATTAAAGCTGTTCCAGTTTGTACTCAGCATCTGGCTAGTTTGATTGATATTTAGAGTATTATTGTTTTGTGAAATTTGTGCTGAACCTTGAGTGATGTTGGCACCTGTAGGTAAAGCTGTATTGGAAATCGCAGCATGTACTGAAACAGGCAACAGCGCCAAACCAAATAGTAGTAATCCTGATAATTTCCCAGCAATCCCTACGATCATGTTTTGATCATTGAATTTGTTTGGATCATTGCTTGTTGACTGTGAAACGCGATGGCTTTTTGCCAACTCTGAAACGGCCTGCCAACATCCAAGTTGTGTATTCCAGATGACTTTATAAATCTTATTCATGGAATTTCCCCAAGTTAATAAATATTTTTATTTCAACAACTTTCTTAGGGAACTGATATACCTGAAATTGGGTATTTTTATAATAATGCTAGAATTTATGTGATAAGAATCTTATTTTTATCTACCTTCTATCGGTTTTTTACACGATGATTATTTCGCATTAAAAAACTAGATATTTTTATTCATGCATTCATTTTTGCTGAGAAATATATCTTTTCTAAGCTTAGCTGATGCGGATAGAAGTAGTTTGTGATTGTGGTCTGCATTTCTAAGCGATCTATACGATAGTGAACCTTGATTCACATCATTTGAATTTGCTTCACTTTTCTAAGCGATCTATGCGGTAGTGAACATGAGAAAATTCTTCAAAATGATTTAAATAAACCATGATTTGTTACATTTGTTTAAGCCAAAAAAATCTAAGAAATGTTATATTATTACCGTTTAAAACAGGTATTTTATGACAAATCAACTGATCGATCGCAAATTTTATTTTCTTGTTTTTATTTTATTTGTATCGATTATGACTACAAATCAAATTCATAATGATTCTTCAGACACACTATTAACTATAATTAATTTTTTCATAATTATTAAAGTCTTACATCTCATATTCACTCAATTAATAAGTACAATTTTTAAAATTTGCAATCCCTGATCATACTTTTTATATTTTCACCTAGCGATAAAAATTTATTTGTAAATGAATATCTTATAAAAAGACCCTTCAGTTGAAGGGGCTATTGTGATTATTTGTTTTGCGCATGGAATTATCTGAGATCCACTAAACGTTTTACTAGAAAAAGAATAAAGGAACAAATATGGTTGAAAGTAGAATTTCTGAGATCATTCCTCCTGTAACGCCTACCCGCAACGTATTGTGCCTACTCCTGTAAGCACAATCAAAGAAAGTATTCCTGTAAAAAATGCTAATGAAGTCATGGCAATAGGTTTTAATCGATGACAAATACCATTAATCACTGAATTGAATAAAAATTTTCGTTTTTCAATTTCCGCTACAATAAACTCAATCATTAAAATTGCATTTTTTGCAGATAATCCTATGGTCGTTTACATAGTAACTTGATAATAAATATCCTTGCTAACACCAGAGGATTATTATTGCCATGACAGCGCTATACAGGAACTATTCTTTCAAACATTGTCTAACGAGTTACTCTGTCCCAAGCATCTTTAACCGCATGTTTTGCTTGTTCCCATTTTAAACGCGACTCTCTTTTGGTCTTTTCCCATTGAAGTTTTAAATCCGCTTCAACTTCTTCAAACTTTGTTTCATAAGGATAATTGCTTCTAGAAGTGTAACCTAGTTGATAAGCGTCACGATAATCACGATCGTAATCTACATCATCATATAGATTAATCGTGTCTTTATAGTATGGGCGAGTGTTATAAGTTTCACGCCAATAAACATCTTCATCTGTTGGATTAACAGCCTCAGAAATACTTTTCCCTGCTAATCCTCCAACAACGGCACCGACTACCCCACCAACTGCTGCACCTACAGGTCCACCAACAGCTCCAATGGCTGCTCCGCTCGCAGCACCACCTGCTGCTCCAACACCTGTACCAATTGGGTGTGCACCTGGCTCACCAGAAATAGGATCAGCATTTAATTGCTTACGTTGCTCTTTACTCATATTTTGAACAACTTCATTATCTATATTAGAATTTGACATATTTAACCCTCTATTTTGATAAAATTATTAATTCAATTCATCATTCAACGACTCTCATCGTAGAGCAATTATTTATTATCAATATTATAATTTGTTATATTCTCAAGATAAGTTTGTTTGAAATAAAAAGCATTTAATAAACATAAAAATCAATCAAAACTCCACCACCAATGATTAATCTTCATTTTCCAAGAATTTAATTAAATAACATTAGATTACAATACAGCATATCAAAGCATTATTTTCTATTAATTAAAAACAAATCTCAATATAACATTAACTTATATTAATAATTCTCAATAATTTCACTTAAATCAAACATCAAAAAAATAATCAATTATTTATCAATAAAGCATTTAAATTAAAAACACATCACAAATAAAGAAAAAATAAAACTCCATAAAATAACCATAATGAGAATAAAATCACATTACCATTAATTTTACCTCACTCATTCAAATATATTATTTTTAAAATTTTAAAATTAAATCACTCTTTAAATCTTACATTCTTCACTCAATACAACTTAAAGCTTAAAAATACTTACATCACTCGCTTTTTATATGCCATAGACTGACATCTCAACTTAAACAATAAACAGGCAAATATTATGAGTAACGTTAATGCAAATGATATTAAAGAACATGCTTCAGTGATTGCTTCATGTGGTACAGAGATCGGTAAAGTTGATCATCTTGAGGGGCAAGATTCAATCAAATTGACGCGTAGTGATGATGAACATAATGAACATCATTTGATTCCATTAAGTTGGGTAAGTGAAATTAAAGACGGTAACATCATTTTGAGTAAAAATTCAGAAGAAGCAAGAAATGAGTGGCAAACATTATAGGTTTTAACTAAAGTAATTTGCTATTTCAGAAATGCCAATCATTTTGATTGGCATTTTTTATCGAATTATCAGTATATTACTGATTTTTCATCAATTGGTTTTAATTGAGGTGGTTTTTGAATTAACTCTGACTTTGCCCAATCAGGGTCATTAAGCATGCGATGTACTTGCTGAACGTCAACATCTTTTTCCCATGAACCAATGACTAATGTAGCAACACAATTACCAATTAAATTACTGACTGCTCGAATAATTCCAATAATCCAATCTACCGAAAGAATTAAGACCAAACCAATTGCAGGTATAACAGGAAAGCTTGACAACGTGGCAGCTAAAACAACGATTGCTGATGCAGGAATCCCATGCGCACCTTTGGAAGTAAACAAAGTTATAAGCAAAATTATGACTAAGTCTGAAATTGATAAATGGACTCCTGTTGCTTGAGCTATAAAAACTACAGCGAGCGTTAAATAAATTGAAAATCCGTCGAGATTAAACGAGTATCCTGATGGAATAACAAGGCTTACAGTTGTATCTTGAATACCCAATTTTTTTAACTTATACATGACTTGCGGTAGCACTGAATCAGATGATGAGGTGCCACAGACAATCAAAATTTCTTCTTTAAAATATCTAATGAATTTAAAAATGTTATAGCCTAATAATTTTAATATAAGTCCAAGTATGACAACGACAAAGAAAATAACGGTAGCATAGTAAATGAGTATCAAATACCCTAAATTGACAAGAGTAGAGATACCAAATTGAGCAACAGTAAATGCAATTGCACCAAAAACGCCTATAGGTGCTAATTTCACAATAAGTGCCATAATTTTGAAAATAACTTGAGAAATCTTATCAATCAACGAAGCAACTGGATCTTTTGTTTCTCTAGGCAGCATTGATAAAGCAATACCGAATAATATAGAGAATACAACAACCTGTAGAACATCGTTTCCAGTAAATGCTCCTACAGCAGTTTGAGGAATCATGTTTAAGAAAAAGTCTGATACTCCAGTAACAGAATGAATATTCTCATTATATTTTTCTAATTGCGATGCATCCAATGTTGATAAATCTACATTCATTCCATGACCAGGTTTAAAGATATATGCAACTACAAGTCCTAGAACAAGTGCAATTGAGGTCATGACCTCGAAATAAATTAAAGTCTTTGCACCAACCTTACCCGCTTTCTTTAAATCACCTGCACCATATATACCTAAAACAATCACGCAAAATATAAGTGGCGCAATAAGCATTTTAACTAATTTGACAAAACCCGTACCTAAAACTTGGAAATTCTTAGCTATTTCTGGAAAAAAATGCCCAAATAAACACCCCAATAATAAAGCAATAATGACTTGTATAAATAAAGAATTTCTAATTGATTTCATAGATTAGCTCAATGATTGGACTAAATTAAGAAAAGCAAATTAGATGCCAATTTAGATGAGCTAAAGTCAATCCCAATTGAAATTTCAAAATAGATATACTGCCTGTTTAGATTCATTCACTAAATTATTTTTTAGCTATAAAGTGTTAAATTAAGGGATCTCTCCTCTACACAAGATTTGTATATCTTGACATCAGATCAAGCGAAAAAGCGATGTACTGTCGGTTGGAAATTCTATATATATAAAATTCCTCGCCAAGTTTGAGAATTACTAATGAAAAATGTAAGGCTTTTATATGTTAGTAAAGTGGCAAAAATAGATACGGATTTAAAAAAAAATTTAGTCGACATTTTAGATGAGGCTGTAGACTTCAATTATCGCAATGGTGTGATGGGCGTGTTGTACTATGGTCATGGATATTTTTTGCAATGTATTGAAGGAAAAAAATCAATCATTGAATCTATTCTTTAATAAAATTACGAATGATAAACGTCATATCAATTGTGAAGTTCTTTACTACATTGAATGTAATGAAAATCTATTTTCCAATTGGAATATGAAGTTTTTGCCAGTGAATAGAAAAATTACAGAATTTTTTATAAATTATGATTTAGAGGATTTCAATCCTTATCTCCTAACCAATGAAACAGCTGTTGAGCTTGTCTCAATTCTGGCTGGAGAACCTGAAAGTGATGTTCGAAACTACGCAATATAAGTTTCATTAAAAAAGTTATACGGAATAACCCGTTGAATTTAATAGCTTCCAGTTATTCCGTAGAAATAAAAAAAAGAATCCGAAATTTAGATTAAATAATCGAATATCTATTCAGACTGTATTGTTATTCAATTTTGAATAGTTTTGATCAGATTATGTGTGTCATAACCTAAGTTTTTAGCAGTCTCCAAGTATGAAACATATGTAGTTTCATCAATATGAGGTGTTCTTGATAAAATCCATAAGTATTTCTTAGATGGCCCACCTACCAATGCAACTTTATATTCTGGATCAATCCTAAGAATCCAATAATCTCCTTTAGTAAATGGTACCCATTGCAGACCCTTTGGCATGAAACTCACTTTTAGTTTGCTGTTACCATCATTAATACTTTTAGCCAAACCTTGAGAACTTTGCAAGTTTCCGTTTTTGTTTTGACACGAATTTAAAACTTTAACTGTTTTATCTTGATTTAGAGAGTACTCTGCTGCTGTATTCGCTGAACACTTTCTTTGAAAATAATTAGGTAGGTGAGCAACTTCATACCACTTACCCATATATTTTGTGATATCAATATTATCAACAGTTTTTATTTGATTGACTGAATCATTTGCGGCTTTGGCGACGGAAGCAACTGAGCATAGAGCTAAACCAATTAATATCATTTTTTTCACTTAGAAGTCTCCCTTAAATATTTAAACTTAAAAATTTCACATTATCGATTAACTAAACTCATTTTGTCTTTATCAATATATTTATCGTATTCATGTTGATATTTTCATGCTAATTTTAACTTTTCATCATCTTTTAAAATTTTGCCAGATTGCTGGAAAAATTTATGCTCTTCTTCATCTAAATGATGGTGTACAAGCTTACGTAGTTGATTTGCTATACCTAACCAACTCGGGTTATTGAGTTCTTTTTCGGTAAGTTGTTCAAGTAGTTCATCTATTTCATGATGCTCAGAAAGAGCATGCCTGGTGATGTTTAAACCTGCATCTGTCATCATAAGAGGGATGTAAAAGTATCTGTCCTCAGCAACAGCGTGGGCAAATAATTCATTTTTCAATAATGAGAAGTAATGTCTTCTTTCTTCCGAGTCACCAGTGGTTTCAATTAACTTATCTGATAACGCTCTTTGTTTTTCATGACTGAATTTTAAGACATCAAATATTGTGAGTTGTTTACTATGACTCATACTTTTATCCTATCCAAAAATTAAATTATTATTTAATACTAGAGGATAAAATCATTTTTATTATTTAATTCTTGTTTCAATATTATTTTAATTGTAAATACTATTTTAGTTAAAGGATCTATACAATTTAAAAAATTCTACCATGAGCGTTTTATTATTAATATTATCTAAAGCATTATACTTATGTATTTTTAAACATTATAAATAATCAAAGTCTGATTGCTTTTACCCTGCCCTGACTCAAGTTTTAAGTGTTTAGGACAAGGTATCATTCAATTATGAAAATTTATCTAAAATTTCGCATAAGTTATGTTTTGTAAATTTCAGAAATGCCGCTTAAATGCGCAAATTCCTAAAATCTGCCGTGAGTTCCGTACTTATCAATCATATTTGTACTGGCTTCATTTAAACCACGTACATTCACATTGACAGCATTCTTTTGAAATTTAGCTATTACTGAATCAAGCATAGCAACTGATGTCACATCCCATATATGAGCATGAGTTAAATCAATAACCACCTCTTTAATATCTTCCTTAAAATCAAAATTTTGTATGAATTTTTCAGAAGAGCTAAAGAAGATCTGACCATGTAATTCATATAAGCGATGGGTATCCACTAAAGTAGATTCCACATGGATATCATTCTCTAACTTATTCGCAAGGAACAATGCAGATAGTAGAACACCTGTTAATACACCTAATGCTAGATTATGAGTTGCAACAACAACAATTACAGTTGCGACCATTACAATATTGCTACTTTTAGGATTATCCTTGAATGTTTTTAACGAACGCCACTCAAAAGTACTGATGGAAACCATAATCATGACAGCCACTAGCGCAGCCATTGGAATGACTTTAAGCCAATCACTGATAAAGACGACCAGTATTAAAAGAAAGATGCCTGCTGAGAACGTTGATAGGCGAGTTAGACCACCAGATTTAACATTAATCATTGATTGTCCTATCATCGCACACCCTGCCATCCCCCCCATAAAACCAGAAGCAATATTAGCAATTCCTTGTCCTTTGCACTCCTTGAATTTATCACTTGAAGTATCTGTCATTTCATCTACGATGGTTGCGGTCATCATAGATTCAAGCAAACCTACAGCCGTGAGTGCTACCGAATATGGTAAAATTATCATCAATGTTTCAATATTTAGAGGAATATTAGGAATTAAGAACATTGGCAATGTGTCAGGTAAAGAACCCATATCTCCAACAGTCCTCACATCTATCCCCATGGCGATTGCCAGTGATGTAATCACAACAATACAAACAAGTGGAGAAGGTAGTATTTTTCCTAATTTAGGTATTAGAGGGAATAAATAGATAATACCTAAGCCAAGTATTACCAAGATATACACATGCCAAGTGACATTGGTTAATTCAGGTAACTGTGCCATAAAAATTAAAATAGCCAAGGCATTTACAAAACCAATTACTACAGATTTGGAAACAAAGCGCATGAGTTTAGCTAGCTTCAAATAGCCTGCTAATATTTGAAGAACACCAGTTAAAATAGTTGATGCCAGTAAGTATTCAAGACCATGTTCTTTAACCAAAGTTACCATGAGCAGTGCCATCACACCTGTAGCAGCTGAAACCATTGCTGGACGACCACCAACGAATGAAATCACGACAGCAATACAGAACGACGCGTACAAACCAACTTTTGGGTCTACACCTGCAATAATTGAAAATGCGATAGCTTCTGGAATGAGTGCAAGACCTACAACTAAACCTGCAAGTACATCTCCACGAATGTTAGAAAACCACTGTTCTTTGACATTAGATAACATAAAAAATAGCCTGATTTATTAAATTTTATATAGGCTAGTGATGTGACATATACGACACACAAGCGACTACACCACATCACTAGATAGTGATGAGTTATTTACTAAGTTAGAGGTAAATAAACTTAAGGTGGCGTAAGTGTCATAAAGGAGTAAACTTGTTATGCGGTATTTTCGAGAGCAAGGATAACATTGAATTTTTATTTTATCCAATATGTAAGGAAATTAAACAAAAGAAGTAAATGAATCTCTAATGTACATAATCGGCGTTATGTTAATCTGCCATTACTCTGAGGGCCATTCTTGAATATTCTTTGATGCTTCGCTCGAATACCTCCTCAAGCTATACGCAGTATTCGTTATTGATTTCTTTGGTGATATTGGAAAATCAACCACTTGCAATGTTGATTTGCTTTAAAAGCTGTTAGGATTGAACTAACCAAGATCAGCATCTACTTAATTTTGGCATTGAAGTTTTGCTTCACGTTTAACTATTGTTCTTATCTTTGTTTTCTTTGAGTGATGAATTCGCTTTAGCTTTAAAATAATATCATCTTGCTCTTGAATATAGGTTTTATGATTTTGGTTAAGTTTGTTAACTTGTTCTTTTTTTCAGGTTAGTAGTCCCTCACAAATAATCAATAAAAAATAGAGAAATCTAATTGAGATTTTCTCCACAAGAGTCTAAATGCATTAGGATTAAGCAGATGTCTTGTTCTCATCCTGTTTTAATTGGCTTATTTTTAGTGAGGCTAGCTTATTCACTAATTTCTATAAAATAATATCCAATAAAAAACCTCCCGAAAGAGGTTTAAAAGAATATTATAGAGTTATAATTTCAACGATTCTTTCATCTAATATTTTATTACTATCGACTTCAGATGATTCTAAGGAATTGCAACCCGTTATATCTTCAAAAACAATATCAAATTTAAAGTCTTGGCTATTTGTGAAAATTCCCTCTTTTTCTATTCCTCTAGATGAGAAATGGATACTATCTTTTCCAGCAAGTTCGTGTCTGTTTATATATTCAAATATCGTCCCAACACCTGCTCTCCAATTATAATGACCATCGACTTTATGCTCAAACCATGTATTAGATATCCCATTAAATTTAATCAAAGCTGTAAATGGGATTTTTGCTTTTTGATAAGTTGCACGCAAAGATGCTTTGTAAATCTTACCAGCAGGAACTATCTTTTTGATGCTTTCTTTAATTGTATGAGATTGAGTTGAGGTTGATGAGTTTGTCTTTGTATACGCAAATTCATATGCAAAAGAAAACTTGTGTTTGGTTGTGGCTTTTACTATTTCAATTGTTGCCTCAGAAGATACTTCATAATCATAGCCCAATTTTACAGTATGCGAAGTAGAAGTAGTTTCTGTTTCAGATTTACTAAATGTATATTCAATATCTTTAGTAAATTCTGCAATAGTTTCACTATTCCTATTATCTAAAAAGGTAGACAATGTAATAGTATTTTCAATTTTCAACTCTGATTTATCAGGATGTAATATAATTTCAACATTTGGTGCATCGTTAATATCTCCATATAAACCACCATCTCCTTGTGCCCCCTTTGTATACCATTTCTTATTTGCTGGATCATGTTTAGTTTTAAGATAACTTTTCCAATATTTAGTTAATAAGTCTCTAAAATATAATTCATCTAAATGCTTGACTGACATTTTGCAGCTCCTACAATTATTTTGGAATAAGTAATAATTCAAACATATACACGAAATATAGGTATCCCTGAAAATAGGTAATTTTGAATTTACTTCAATAATAAAATTACTTTTATTTAGGGTTCATAATTTAACCTACTAGGGGCCATAAAAATATACAAGCTGATGCAACAGCACTTTCATGTTCAGTTTTAAATTGTCATTGGGTTTGGCGATTTAATTTTACTATTTCTTTATTTTTTATCTAAAAGTGTCAACACACCTTAGGCGTTATTTCATGAATTAACATATCAGCCAAAGCGCCAAACTTTTCCTCAAAGGGATTTAGCTACTCTTTGACGTATTTGGACCCACGCAATTTTTTCCAACTTCATCACAATATTTATAAAAAAGTGTTTTAAATGGGTAATATTGTTTTAAGCCCTTATCATCTGCAAGTAGATTAGCTTTTGACTCAAGTAATTTTTGTGCTGCCCCATTGTTCACATTCTTTTGCTGTATCACGAGTGGCAGAAGATCGCTTCCCATTGATCATAATCTCAATGTAATAAGATTCACCACATTTTCTTGGTTTTTGGTATTTTCATTATCTAAACTCAAAAGCTTGACGTAATCTTGACGTAAATTATTCGGCTAAATCGTCTAATTTCATCATTTAAACCTAATAGGCTAATATTAGTACATATTAATATACGCATAAAAAAGGGCTTTAAGCTACTGATTTCGCTTAAAACCCTTATCACATATACATCTAAATTTTGGTAGGTATATCCAGACTCGAACTGGAGACCTCTACGATGTCAACGTAGCGCTCTAACCAACTGAGCTATACACCTGAAGTGCTGAGAATATTATTCATTTTTCAGCAATATGACAAGACTTATTTTTAGCTTTTAATGCATTCGAACACTCTTTAAGCAATTTCTTAAATTTTTGAATATCTTGTTGATTTTCATTAGCTAAATAAGTGATTTTTTGAAAAACTTGATTTGCCTGTTCAAATGGAATTTTTTCATTAACCTGACTGGCTAAACGAAACGTCCATTGTTGAAAAGTTTCAAATTCTGCTTTTTGATCTAGCCCAGGCAACTGCTGATTAAATTTAAAAATCAATCGCTCAAGTTCAGACATTTGTCGCATTCGAAAAACTTTTGTCATACCCCAGTAAATCAGTAATAATCCAATGATCCCAAAAATTAAAACTAGACCATAACTATAAACTGAAGTGAGCCCCAGCTTTTTCATCCAACCACTTTGCTTTTCTGCATCATAACCAACGATTTTGCTTTGCCATTGAAAACTCGCATAGTCACTCCAGACTCGTAATGTTCTCAATACGGATGAATGCTGAAGGCGTAAATTAGAATAACCTGCATCACCAAAAATCGCTGCATGACCATTCATGGTACTTTGCATTCCTTGATCTATTCGCATCGGTGCAATGATGGCTGTAGGGTCAATTCGATGCCACTGCCCTTGTTGATAGACTTCAGCCCAAGCATGTGCATCTAACTGTCGTACTTCCCAACTTTTTCCGTCAGGTGCAAGTTCTCCGCCCTGATAACCTGTGACGACCCGAGCAGGTATACCGACATAACGCATAAGCAAAACAAAACTTGATGCATAATGTTCACAGAATCCCTGTTTGGATTGGAATAAAAACTCATCAATTCGGTGATTTCCCAATTTCCCCGGTGCGAGCGTATAAACAAAATTCTCTTTTTTATACCAATTTAGAATATTTTGAATATAGATATCAGGGTTTTCTTGGCTTTGTTGATACATACTCACTGCAAACTTCTGCGCTTGTAGATCATAATTTTTAGGATATTTTAGATTATTTTTAAGCATCAACTGTTCAAACACCGGTGCTTGAACTTCCTGTATACGTTGACCAATCCATTGCAATTCGATGGGTTGTACCCGTTGCACAAGTCGTTTCGGTGTAATAGACCAGTCTTGATGTAGTTCAAAACGTTGTTCTATCGGTATCGATTTTTCCAAGCCTGTGATCCATTGTTGACTTGGATCGCTGGTTAAATACTGATAGTGAAAACCATCCACTTGCCCCGTTATTTTGGAATAAGATTTACTCTGCTTATTGCTTAAATCACTTGTCCAAGTTGTACCATCATAACGATCCAATACCATCGCCCGCCAATACAACTCATTGCGATTTGGCAACTGTTTCATGTCCCCAATAATTCGAAAAGCCAATGCGCTCGATTGCGACAATGATGCAATATCTCCCGGAGACATCCGATCACTCAATCCAGTGATCGCTTGATTAGTTGGAATCGGAATCTGCCAAAGTGGTGGCAAACGTGGAAAAAAAACAAATAACAAAATAAAAAAAGGTAAAGCCAAACCAATAAATTTAACAATATGTAATGAATCGTTTTTAAGTGACTGTAAAACAGGTTGCGCAGTTTCAAAATTGGCTGTTTGCACTCGATACAATCCAACCAAACAACTAATTAAGCAGCACAATACTAAAACAGCCATTAAAAATGATTGGCTGTGTAAAAATAAACTTGCACTCACAAACAAAGCAAAATTAAACAGGATAATAAAGTCACGTTTAGACTTGGTTTCTAATGCTTTGGCAAATAAGAATGTAGAAAGTACGGCAGTTCCAGCTTCTACGCCTAAAAATGTTTGAGTGTGAAGATAGATAATTAATAAGGCAAAAAATGCAAATAATAGCTTTGGCGCTTGCAACAAAAATCGAGGAACATTGAACTTTTCATGAACATTGATTTTATGATAATACCACCCTAAACCAAAAATATTGATTAAAAACAATATCGACAAAGCAGTTGGCATATAAGCAAGCTGTGCCAACCAAATCAAACTTAAAGCAACTAAAATTGAAATTTGGATCGATTTATTCATGTCCAATCCTCAAGCTTGTGCCAACAAAGTTTTGATATGAATATAATGCTGTTCACCTACACCATTTTCAGTCTGTGCATGCGGTAAAATAATACAATAAGGTGATTGTACTTGTTCACAACGATCAACCAATTCCATCATTAAACTCAGTTTTTCTTCATGCTCTGCACTCGGCATCTTGGCATATTCAATTTGCATTGCATGGGTATCAAGTAGATCTTCAAACTGCTTCACAAAAAGCCCTTGTCCACGGGCTGCTTGCTTCCATGAAATACTCTGTAATGAATCACCAATTTTAAAATTTCTTAACTCTTTAAACTCATCTAGATCAGGTTCACCCGTATTCGCCTGAATATGTGAATATTGAACACCTTGCTTTGCTTCAGGAGCAATCCAGTAAACATCAGTCAGATAGATATAGCTCCAAGCTCTGACCAAGCCTAAAGGATACGTTGAATAAATCTGGATGGGCGGAATTGAAAATTTACCACGCTGTTGTGGCATAAAATTTAACTCAATACTCTGTTGTTTATCCTGAAATAAAAAAGGCAATAATTGATCTTCAGACTTAAAATTTAAAAACTTTGGACTTGCTCGATGTTGTTGCAAAATCACGGTGACTTTTAAAGCTTCATTAACCTTACCAACCTCATCAACAACAACTTCAATTGTCACACCATGCAGTTGTTTAAAACTCAAATAAAAGCTGATACATAAAATAGCGCTAATTAAAAAACAAAAACCCAAAATTAAGTTATTTGCATAGTTAATTCCCGCAATAAATGTAATCAAAATAAGTACAATGTATAAAAAACCTTGCTGATATATAAATACTAAAACTTCATTTTGTTTGAGTGTCCGTATACCCGTGTATCGAAATCTTTGATGCAACCACTGCACAAATCTTTTAGCTAGCATGGTCAATCCCAATTAACCGTGAACAGGAACTTTTTGCATCAAAGCTAAAGTTTCAGCTTCACCTAATCCTATACGATGTAAGGTCACCGCAATAAATACAGCTTGTACATCATCTGCAATTACAAATGATCTTTTTTCAATAAATGCATAGGCTTGCGCAGCCTTTTTTAACGCCAATACACCACGGGTAGACAGGCCATGACGACCTTTTCTCGTTTCCTCAGCTAAATCAAGTATATAATCAAAAACCAGATCATTTATTGCAATGTCGTTGACTATACATTGTAATTGCAAAATCTCTTCTTGATTAAAAACGGATTGTAAATTTCCAATTAGGTCATGACGAGAATGTTGCTGTAAAAGTAATTTTTCTGCTGAACGTGATGGATAGCCCAATGACAATCTCATCAGAAATCGGTCTAACTGCGATTCAGGTAGGCTATATGTACCACTTTGAAATAGTGGATTTTGTGTTGCAATCACCCAAAATGGCTGAGGTAATACATAACGTCTGCCATCCACAGTGACATTGCCCTCTTCCATCGCTTCCAACAATGCACTTTGTGTTTTAGGACTACAACGATTGATTTCATCCGCAAGTAATATTTGAGTGAAAATAGGCCCATACTTAAATTCAAATTGATGTTCTTTTTGATTAAACATATTGATACCAATGACATCACTGGCCAACATATCATTGGTAAATTGAATCCGTTGAAAATCAAGTCCTGCTAAACGAGACAAACTGCTTGCTAAAGTTGTTTTACCTAAGCCGGGCAAATCCTCAAAGAGTAAATGCCCACCAGCCAATAAACTACACAAAGCAAGCTTTGTTTGTTGCGGTTTATCTAAAATGATTTGGTTAATTTGCACAAAGAACTCATCAACTTTCGGATAATATTGTGATAAGTCTAAATTACTCAATTCGGAATTCTGTTGCTGTGCATTTCCTTGTGTTGTTCCCCAAATCACCTTATTTTCCCCAATCATAATTTTTTAAGTAATTTGATTAACATACACGTTTTTGAGGGATACTCAAAGTGCAACAATTCATGAATTTCGCCACTTGGTTCATTTTGACTAAAAAACAATTCTTATAATTCTTAAAGGACTAATTTAGGTTTGACTCATGTGTTTATAGCACTCTATTTCGAGCATGATTTAATCTTGCTTTTAGATCATTTGCGCGAATTGAATATTCACCCCCTGAAACCTCGGCTTGCTTGATCAATTCAATGAGCAACTCATTTACTGGTGCCTGAGTATTGAGTCGATGCGCCAATCTAACCACTTCACCGTTAATCCAATCAACTTCAGTGCTTCGCCCTGCAATCAAATCATCTTGCATAGACGAACGTGCCAACGGATCAATTTTTAACATTTTTCGACTCAATATTTTAAACAGAATGTTAGGCAAACCAATGATTTTAGGAAGTAAATGTACAGGAATTGCAGTCAACTTGGCAGGTTTGATTTGCGCTAAATCTAATAAATCAAGTGTTTCTTGTTGTGCCATTGCGAGGCATTGTCGATATTGATGATTTGATAATTGTGCTTTTAAGGGTAACTTTGATAAGGCATTAATTGAATTATTTAAGTTAAGTAAAACTTTTGCCCATTGCACAGCCAGCATGTTCTGTTCAAATACAATATCTAACTGCGCTTTCTTAAAAAGCTGTGCTAAATCTTGTTGACTGGAAAAACTTTTAACGTGTATCGCACCTGATGTCCCTTGATGAAAGTGCCCAGATCCCAAGGCAGCCACATTAAAAGGAACCATCCCCTCTAAAATTATCAGATCAGGCAAAAAATGCTTAAGCACTTGAACATTGCTTAATCCGTTTTGAAAACTAATGATATAAGGTTTATGTTTTAAATCAGATTCTTGGTCAACTAAATATTCCTTGAGTGTTTGGGCCACTTGTTCAGTTGCCGCTGATTTAACACAGACAAAAATAATATCAGTATCTGAAACAATACTTGGATCTTGTGATAATTTTAATTTATTTGCAGATATGGATAGATCATTTCCTAAATAATCCGTAAGTTTTAGACCAGTTTTGGATAATTCACTATACATACGTGGACGGGTCATAAAGCTTATATCTGCTCCTGTAGCAGCCAATCGACCGCCAATATAACACCCAATACTTCCAGCGCCATAAATACAGATTTTCATCTCAACATCCCTTTAGCGAATATGTTTCTGTTATTTTTCCGATTTCAAAATTTTATCTGAAATAAGCAAAATAAACTGTCTGCTATCCGACAATTCATAATGTTTATTTCATGGCAATTTGCAATCACAATTCACCTAAGCCCACGGAATAAAAATGATAGCGAATAGAGTTAAACCGTCTAATAATTCAGACAAGTATTTTGCGATAAATCATTAATATTAAATAATATTTATATTCATTAGAAGATTTTGATCATTGATTTACTTCGCCATTTTGAATCATAGATGGACTTGCTATCGTGAGGCGACATGGATGTCGCCATGTTGAGCGGGTGTATGTGAGCAAAAACAAAGCACTGCTTTGTTTGCAGCGCAAGAGCCCTGTTAAACGAAAGATTTTTGTTACTTTTCATCTCTAAAAAGTAAAGTATCGCCTACGCATAACAATTTAAACTTTAGAAGTAAAGCGTAGCAGTGCAAGCTTTGGCTCATCAAACAATTTATTGATCGCTTTAATTTTAATAATTAAGAGAAATGATATTTTACTGTATGAATTTTTCATCAGATTCACTATACCTTACCTAAATCACTGCCAAATGAAAAACGGTACCGAAGTACCGTTTTAACTACCATCCAAAACAGCATCAAAGTACTGTTCCATATCATTACAGACTCATTTCAACATGGACATTTTTTCATCGTGCCACCTGCACTCGGATAACGAGCATCCACACAGTAGCGATGAAAGGTTTTCTCATCCATAGCATCCATGTCAGGATGGTGCTTTTTCATATGTTCCAAATAGTTTTGATAATCAGGCACACCAACCATTAAGCGAAAACTCTGCTGTAAACGTGTCCACAATGTCGCAATTCTAGACCAATTCTTAGGATTAAAAATGAGATCCTTTTGCGACATAATGGTCATTTTAATGATTTTATAAATTACCGTCTTACCACCTTTGGCGAATTTAAGATTCATCTTACTCACCTCACTTTTTAGTCAATTAATGCTTTGCAGATGTAACAACAGTTTCTTCTGGATCTGCATATACAGCAGGTGCTTCATTGACTGTTGGCGTAGGACTTGCCAATGCACGGCGGATTACCCCAATTGCAGCAACCAACATGACAACTGCAACAATCATAAAGAATGCACACAAGGCTGCATTGATCTGATTCGATAAAACAATCGTTTGCATCTCTTCAAGTGTTTTTGCAGGTTTTAAAATTTCACCCTGAGCAATCGCAGCTGAGAATTTATCTGCTTGTGCTAAAAAACCAATCTTCGGATTTGAATGGAATATTTTTTGCCAACCCGCTGTCATACAAGTAATGAAGAGGAAAACTGTAGGTACAATCGTGACCCACACATACTTTTCTTTTTTCATTTTAAATAGAATGACTGTGCCTAGAATAAGCGCCATAGCAGCAAGCATTTGGTTACCAATACCAAATAAAGGCCACAAACTATTAATACCACCCAGCGGATCAACAACACCTTGATAAACAAAAAAGCCCCAGCCTGCAACTGCCACCGCTGTACCAATCATGTTGCCAAAGAAGTTATGTGAATTTTTTAGCGCAGGAACAACTATTCCAACGGTATCCTGAACCATAAAACGGCAAGCACGTGTACCCGCATCAACCGCAGTCAAAATAAACAATGCTTCAAATAGAATCGCAAAGTGATACCAGAACGCCATCATCGAACGATTATTAAAAATATCCGTGATGATATGTGCCATACCAATTGCAAATGTTGGCGCACCACCTGTACGAGAAAGAATGGTGCTTTCGCCCACTTCTTTTGCAAGCAGACTCAATGTTTCAGGTGTAACCACAAATCCAAGATTACGTACTGCTTCTGCAGCGCTTTCTACAGTAGTACCCAATACCGCCGCCGCAGGTGCATTAATCGCAAAATAAACACCTGGCTCAAGTACAGTTGCACAAATCATTGCCATAATTGCGACAAATGATTCCATGAGCATACCGCCATAACCGATTACACGAATATTGACTTCGTTATCAATCAGTTTAGGTGTAGTTCCTGAAGAAACTAAAGCATGGAAACCAGAAATCGCACCACAAGCAATGGTAATAAATAAGAATGGGAACATTGATCCAGCAAATACAGGACCTGTACCATCAACAAAATGCGTAACCGAAGGCATTTTTAACATTGGCATAGCCACAATAATACCAACTACTAAACCTGCAATTACCCCAATTTTTAAAAAGGTTGACAAATAATCACGAGGTGCCAATAACAACCATACAGGTAAAACTGAAGCTACAAATCCATAAATGATAAGCGCCCAAGTCAATTGTGTCCCTGTTAGGGTAAAGAATGGTCCCCAATAAGGATCAGCAGCAACATTACCGCCATATACAATTGCAGCCATCATCAAGACAAAGCCAATAATTGAAACTTCTGCAATTCGTCCAGGGCGGATATAACGCATATATACCCCCATGAACAAGGCAATCGGTATCGTTGCCGCAATACTGAACACGCCCCACGGGCTATGCGCAAGAGCCTTAACCACCACCAAAGCCAATACAGCAAGGATAATGATCATCACCCCTAATGCACCAAGCATCACCACAACACCAGCGAACGAACCCAGCTCTTGCTTTGCCATTTCTCCCAATGAACGTCCGTCTCGACGTGTTGAGATAAACAGAACCAAAAAGTCCTGAACAGCACCAGCTAAAACCACACCGACTAAGAGCCATATCGTACCGGGTAAGTAACCCATTTGCGCAGCAAGAATAGGCCCCACTAATGGCCCTGCACCTGCAATTGCTGCAAAATGATGACCAAAAAGTACATATTTATTGGTCGGGACATAGTCCAGACCATCAGCTAAACGATGGGCAGGAGTTAACCGTCTTGGGTTCAGTTCAAAAACTTTATTGGCAATAAATAAACTATAAAAACGATATGCAATGCTATAGACACATACCGCAGCAAGCACTAACCATACGGCATTTACATGCTCACCTTTGCTGACTGCGAGTATTCCAAAAGATACTGCACCAATTATGGCGACAATCACCCATATCAATTTCGATAAAGGGGATGACTTTGTCTGAATATTTTCCATTAAAACCTCACATCTTGATTACAAAAAGCAGTTCCATTGTTTTTAAAAAGCGTAATGCATTTCCGTGTGACTCTTTCCTTGGTGACTCTACTCCTCATTTTTTTGTTTTCATCTAAGACTTTGGATGTAAAACTGGTCTGAATATGTACTATTAGCATGACATCACAATGACTTAAACCTTTACATTGTTATTTTTATCATTCTTGTCATATTCCGACTATTTGACTCTACTATTTATTATGGGGTGTCGATCTACGACTTTAGTCGAAATTTTATTGGTTGTTGGTGAAGCCATATCACTGCATTTATATTGCATTTAAAAACAAAAAAGGGATGATTTTCATCATCCCCTTGCATCATCATTTTACATTAAATGATTAAGCACGTTCTAAGTAATCACCAGTACGGGTATCTACACGAACGCTTTCTTCTTGCTGTACGAATAATGGAACACGTACTACAGCACCTGTTTCAAGTTTAGCTGGTTTACCACCGCCACCTGAAGTATCACCACGAACGCCTGGATCAGTTTCAACAATTTTCAAAACGACAAAGTTTGGTGCGCTGACGTTTAACGGAATACCATTGAACAGCATAATTGTACATTTTTCATTTGAATCGTCTTTTAACCATTTCGCAGCATCACCCATTGCAGCTTTATCAGCAGCAATTTGTTCAAAAGATACTGGATCCATGAAATTCCACAACTCACCATCGTTGTATAGATAATCCATTTCAACTTCAACAATATCAGCTGCTTCTAAAGACTCACCTGATTTGAAAGTTTTTTCTAATACTTTACCCGATCTTAGGTTACGTAGTTTTACACGGTTAAACGCTTGACCTTTACCTGGTTTTACATATTCGTTTTCCATGATTGAACATGGGTTACCATCAAGCATAACCTTTAGGCCAGCTTTGAAATCATTTGTAGAATAATAGGCCATGAAAGGCACACTCCGAACTTACTAATTTAAATCTCTACTGCGATGCTATCAGCAAATCAACAGACTCTCATGATAATTCTAAGCAATAGAGAATGTATTTTACATTTTTCGTATTCTAAATGAGCAATACATCGTGAAGCAATGAAAAATTACCCCTGTTCAGTCAGATTGAGGGTAAAATCTTCGATTCATTGTTTTTTAATGTTTACTGAATACCCTTTCAGCACTTTACCATGAACAAGCTGTATCTATTTTCATACAGTTTTAGAGGTTTCAATGTTAAGCTGAACAAATTAAATCAGTGCATATTTTAAACCTTGACCTCCTCCCTTTGGCTATTTTATCGCACGTGGCATGTTAAATTATTTATATCAAGAGCAAAATTGGCAATCTCAACTCAGTGATTTGGTGACCGATCCTAATGAACTGTTAGAACTTCTTGGCTTGTCTAAACAGCAACTATTGTCTGGTGCAATATTGGCATCTGCTCAATTTAAATTACGTGTACCACGAGCCTTTGTAGCAAAAATGGAACAAGCGAATCCACTTGATCCCTTGCTACTTCATACTTCAAGTCCTACCTCATCACCTTGAGCTTGAAGAACATGAAGGGTTTGTAACAGATCCACTTGGCGAAGAACAAGCCAACCAAATTCCGGGCGTTTTACATAAATATAGATCACGTTTTTTATTGACCTTGACTGGTGCATGTGCAGTTCACTGTCGCTATTGTTTTCGTCGACATTTTCCTTATCAAGAAAATTTGCCTAAAAATGAAGATTGGCTAAATATCAAGACGTATTTAGAACAGCATCCTGCAATTAATGAAGTGATCTTAAGCGGTGGTGACCCTTTAACGTTGTCAAATCGTAAACTTGCCCTATGGATAGAACGTCTAGAATCTCTCAATCAGATTAAAGTCCTGAGAATTCATTCACGTGTTCCTATTGTTATTCCTGAAAGAATCGATGAAGAGCTCGTTTCTTTATTGAAAAACAGTAGGCTACGTGTAATTCTAGTGGTACACTCAAATCATCCAGCTGAACTTGATAATTTGACTTGATAATTTGACTTGTTCAAAGCTAGCTCACTTGGCAAAACAAAATATTCTTGTGTTGAATCAAGCCGTTTTACTCAAAGGTGTGAATGATTCTGCACAAACTTTAGTTGATTTAAGTCAGCGACTTTTTGAAGCACAAGTTTTACCTTACTATCTTCATGTTTTAGATAAGGTAAAGGGTGCATATCATTTTGATTTAGGGGCGGAAAAAATTGATCAGATTTATAAGGATGTACTAGCCAGCTTACCTGGATATCTTGTCCCAAAACTGGTTCGAGAAGTTGCGGGAGAAAATAATAAAACACCGCTGTTTGGAGTCACAACCTTTTAAGAGTTGAAACGCTCATGATAAATAAAGAAATTTCTGAAATTTTTCAAAATATCACGGTTCTACAACGAGAAAATTTAACTTTTGCAAATGCTTCAGTAGATTCTGTAAGTGCGTGGGTTGCTACACTCTCAATCATGCAGCTTGGAGATACGTCTGAGTCTGTTTTAAACGCTATATGTGAAATTGCTGAATTGAACTGTAGTGAAATGCTACGTTTTGATCTGATTCAGGTATTACATCCAATTACCGAAAGTATTTTATCGAGTTTAGAAAAAAGCATTTTAAATCAAGGTCTTTCTCAAACAGATCGGATAGAGCATATTATTGACTTATCCTCGAGAATTCGTACCTATTTTGCCAATGTTTACATCAATATCGTACGAAGAAGTCATCAAACCTTAACGTCAAGTAAATTCTCTTTTTTCAATTTTAAACAAAAAAGAAATCTACAAACCGCACGTACATTGGCAACCTTTTACGCTTTAGAACAACTTGGATTATTATTGGTTCAACAACAAATGATCTATAGTGGTCCACTGACTCATCAATGGCTCACCACCCATCACTTATATGAACTTGCTGTAAAAAACCAAGAATTTAATATTAATATCAATCAGTTACAAGGCACACATTTTACTATTCAAAATATTCAACATGCCTATGCTCAAGTGTTATTGTTGGATATTTTTAACACACATCAAATTCGACCATCTGAAACACAAGCACTTTATCAGTGTACTTTTGATTGGGTAAAGTTGGTTCAAATTTTACCTAGAGAAACCAGTTTATCCCGTTATATTGTCGATGGCTCTAAAGATATTCCACCGATTTATAACCGTAAACAACATGCAAACTTCCATACGTCTCTGTACATTTCTACTCAAAATTTACTTGAGCATATCAACCTAACCATTCATAAAGAAACCGAATATCTCTCTAAGAATGAACAAGTTTATTTATCTGCTGCGCTAAAATTTCATGTTCAGAATGTCTTAGGAATCACGATTGAGCGTCGTCATGAACGTTACGAATACTCAGCTCAATTGCAAATCTGTTTTAGTTTACAGACTGCACATTTTTATTTATCCAAAGCTAAAAATTTCTATGAGACTCTGAATTTAAACAATAATTATGCATTTCAGTCTGAATTAAACATTCATTCATCGATTTCAACAGGCTCAAGTACATCATCAAATCTCAGCCAAATTAAAAGCTTAGACCGAGAAGCCAAACAGATTTATCAAGCACAAGTTCTCGATATCAGTATCAATGGTTATCGTATTCGCTGGTCAAATGAAGCACCTCGCAACTTAAGAACAGGTGAGTTTATATTAATTAATGAAAGCCTGAATAATAAGTGGAAAGGTGCAATTATTCGTTGGATTAAACAGTCGATCCAGAAAACCTATGAGGTGGGGTTAGAGGTTTTAGCTCAGGATATTTACCCTTGTTCCGTAAAAGTTCCTGCCGACCGCTCAACCATCAATTACCACCCTTGCCTCATGGTACAAGTGCCGAATTTAAATGAGTCAAATACTTCAATTATTTTACCTAATCTACCCTTTTTTAAAGAACAGCAAGCAATTTATCTGCGTTTAGATACTGAGGAAATTAAGGTGTATTTAACAAAAACATTGTTAATTACCCAGAGTTTTGTACAGTTCGAATTTGAATTGATCAATGATGAAGAAAATCATCGTATTGAACAGTTCATTCAACTCCAATCTACCAATTTGAATAATCAAGATGTATGGGAAGCTTTAAAGTGAGAAATTTATTATTATCGAAAAAATTAAAACTCTCGGAAACTAGATTACTTATTATTGATGATAATCAAATACGCTATAATGAAATTGTCAGCCTATTTCAAAGTAAAAACCATCAAGTACAAGCTATTTTGCTTGATGAATTAAAAAGCTTTGAAAAGCAACTCAATACGTCTTGGGATTTGATCATTTTCGGCCGAGCTTACGATATCAAACTCGAACAAGCCGTCACTTTAATCCAAGCTTCTGCTGAGATTGATATTCCTGTTTTATTTTTAAAACCTGATGATTATCAACACAGTCAATATCAATCCTATATTCAAAAAGGCATCTATGATGTTGTCAATTTAGAATATACTGAGCGTTTTTACATTAGCTTGATTCGGGCCTTATCTTATAGTCGTACGCTACAAACCAAACAACACCTGCTTAGCGATCTCGAAAGTGCAAAAAATCAAGCACAAGCTTTGGTTGAAGAACAACATAAAGCAGTCGCATTGATTCAGGAAGGAATTCATACTCAAGCCAATGCTGAATATTTAAAACTATTTGGCTTAAAAGATGAAAATGAAATCGTTGGTTTACCCTTGCTTGATATTTTACAACCACAAAACATCAATGATTTTAAACAACGGTTTAAAAAGATATCTCAAGGCCAATTTGATTTGGCACGTTTTGAAATTGACACACTCAATAAAAATGCTAAATCAGAGAATCCCTTAAAAATCGAATTTCTACCTTCAAATGAAGAAGATTGCATTCAAATTACGATTGAAACAAACTCTGCCTCTCAGAAAGCGACAACTCAACAGACTGAATTAACCAAAAAAGTAATCAGTCCTATGGCCAGTAGTTTACAGCAAATTCAATATGCCTTAATTAACCAACCTGCAAAATCCAATGCACTGGTTTTGTTTAGTTTTGCCGCTTGCCCTGAAAATATTTTGGTATCGAACTGGAAAACAGCAATTCAGTATCTTGAAGGCTTTAAAGCATTCATTAAAGAACAAACCAATACAACGGTATATCAAATTGATATGTTGCTCTATGCCGTAATTTTACAAGCTGAATCGGATGCTATTCTTGAATCACGCATCCATGGCTTACAGGCTTTAGAAAAACCACAACTGCTCGAAATTGAAGGAACAACTTATCCATTGAGCGTGAAAATTGGTTATGCCAACATTCAGCAAAATACCTTCACTGAAAGTAATTTTAATGATGTTTTAGAACAGGCTTATAATCATCGTTTAAGCAAAAAAGATTCTGTATCTGAACAGCAGTTAACTGCAACATTACAGGATACTAAAATTGAATTGTCCTTGGTAGAACCTACATACGATTCGGCTGAACCACTACAATTTGAACCTCAATCAATTCAGTTAGAACCAAAAACACAACCCGACTCGCTAAGCTTAAGCCAAGAAATCACGACCCAAGATATACAAGACAAACCAATTTTCAAAAATGCACCTATTTTAGATCAAATCACCCAATCATTAGAGAAAGGTGAAATTCAGTTAAAATATCAACAACTTTATGATAAACAAGACACGAGTCTGAATACTTATGAAGTGACAAGTGGTTTTATTTTTGAAAATCAATGGAAAAAAGTCAGCAACTTAATAGAATTGGATGATGACATTGAGCTTTCAATTAAGCTAGATCGTTGGATTTTAGTTGAAGCTTGTAAACAGCTACATAACTTTATTACCCAATATCCAGAAGCAAAGTTAATTGTTAACTTAAATCGACATGTGTTATTCCACGACAAACAATTTCCAGAGCTTATTTCCAAACTACTGACTATCGTTGGAAGTCGTCAATCTCATCCACTAATTTTACAGTTTGATGAAGAAGATATCGCAAAAAGTATCATAGAAACACAAAAGCAATTTGCAGTTTTACGAGATCATGGTGCAGAGATTTCAATACGCCGTTTTGGCTCAAGCATTTCAAGTGAAACCATCTTAAAACAATTAGACATTCACTTCTTAACACTGGATGAGAAATTTACGCAGAAGCTTAACAGTGATGCAACTATGAGCCAGTTCCAGCATACTCTTGAGAAGTATCAAGCCATTAAACCTGTTGAGATGCTATTGAAAAACCTCAATGATATGAGTTTATTTGCCAATGCTTGGAATGTTGATGTTCGATTCTTGCAAGGTGAATATTTCCAGAAAAAACTGGATCATCTAACCGATGTTCAAGACCAATAAACAATACTTATTTAAGATTGAGTATTGAATTCAATACTTAATCTTTTATAAATAGATATTTCTACCTTTTACAAACACATGTTTCATTGATACAAGATACAAAAAAACGGGCTAAAGCCCGTTTTTTATGTTTTGTCGTATTAACGTTTAACAGAACGTGACATACCAGCAAAACGTTGTTTGAACTTATCGATACGACCGCCAGTATCAACATTCTTCTGTTTACCAGTATAGAATGGGTGGCAAGCTGAACATACGTCTAGGTAGATTGTGTCTTTACCTAAAGCAGAACGAGTTTCGATAACGTTACCACATGAACAAGTAGCAACTAAAGTTCCATATTTTGGGTGAATATCGGCGCGCATGGTCGATTCTCCTAAGTTAAGAAAGGTTTAGCTGTCATCGCAATTAACCACTCTCAAAAGTCCCGTAATGGAAAATCTGAGGAAGGCTGATTATTTATCAACAGGCTAACACCATAACAGACCATTTCTTTTGGCCCACCGAGACTATAAGTGTCAGAGCTAAGCACAACAAGTGGACAGTATTATACACAAGAAATACTTAAATTGCGACCCATGATGCTAAAAGAATTAACAGCAATTCAATCGTTATCTTGCTGCTGTTTAGACCAATAGTTTGCTATGACACCACACACCATCAATTGAATCTGATGGAAGATCATAATCGGCAATACAATCATACCTAGGGGTTGCCCAATAAATAAGATTTGTGCCATAGGTACACCGCTGGCGAGTGTTTTCTTAGAACCACAGAAGAAAATAGAAATTTGATCCGCTTTACTAAAGCCTAACCATTTTGGAATGTATAACGCCAAAAGCATAATAACAGTCAATAAAACTGAGCATGCCAAAACGAGGTAGATCAATGTGGACACACTCACTTGATGCCATAAACCCGCAACAACCGCCCCACTAAACGCCCCATAAACCACCATTAAAATCGAGCCTTGATCAAAAACCTTAACGATTTTTGGCATTTTTTGCATCAAAGGAAATACATAAGGTCGTAAAACCTGCCCTAAAATAAATGGTACCAAGAGCAATAAGGTAATTTCAATGATTGATGAGGTAGGATCATAATCATGCTTTGACTGTCCAAATATAAATAGGCTGACTAAAATTGGGGTGATAAACATCCCTATCAAATTTGAGAATGACGCGCTACACACTGCTGCAGCCACATTACCTTTAGCAACTGATGTAAATGCGATTGAAGATTGCACCGTTGATGGCAAGAAACACATAAACAGGAAACCCCAATACAGTTGTTGCCCCAATAACGGTTCAAGTATTGGCTTTGCCATCAAACCAAGCACTGGAAATACCACAAATGTGACTGCAAAAACCAAAGCATGCAGTTTCCAATGCAAGATGCCTTCGATTACAGCTTCACGTGATAACTTTGCCCCATGCAAAAAGAATAAAACGGCAATCGCTATGGTGGTAATTTTTCCAAAGATAACCGCTGCTTGACCTGAAATGGGTAAAAATGAAGCTAAAAGCACCATTGCTACCAACAGTATCGTAAAGTGATCTAATGCCAATAGTTTCAACATTTTCATAAGCAACTTCCTGTATTCAAAATATGAAAAAGCTCAGTAGTTTAATTTTACTTTGAGGTAAAATTCAATCTTACTGAGCTCCAAAAATAAAGCTACTAATTTGGCTAAATGTTCACTATTTATTTACGACACATATCAACTTAATTTAACACACTGTTAAGTGATTAATTGTTTCTTGCATCTTGATCTTGTTGGATTAATTCAATTTTATAACCATCTGGATCTTCAACAAAGGCGATTACAGTTACTCCACCTTTCATTGGTCCAGCCTCACGCACTACATTTCCACCACGTGCTTTGATCTCTTCACATGCTTTATATGCATCCTCTACACCAATCGCAATATGTCCATAAGCATTGCCTAACTCATAGCTTGCAGTGTCCCAGTTATGAGTGAGTTCCAATACAGTATTATGCTCTTCATCGCCATAGCCTACAAAAGCAAGGGTAAAACGCCCTTCTTCATAGTCACGTTTACGAAGTAATGTCATACCGAGAACTTCAGTATAGAACGCCAAAGACTGTTCTAAATTGCCTACGCGTAACATGGTATGTAGCATGCGCATGATTGATTATCCTATTTCCACAAATATTGTCTGCCAATATAGGCAATACCACTCAAAATTTCAATTTATCGCTATTTCACGATCTAAAATGACTAATTTTATGAATGAGATTTAACCAATATAAATGTTTTTGGTCAGCCCAATAAAAAAAGACCTATCTAATTATGATGATTAAATAGGTCTTTTGATAAGATCCAGTGTTATATAAATTTCAAAATCACAGCTTTTATTCTTTGATCGTTTGCGATTGATGCTCACGTAATAACTTAGCCACCCACAACACTAAAATCAAGATTGGGATGCCTATCAACGTAGTCATTAAGAAGAACTTAGGATAGCCAATATTGGTGACAATTGTTCCAGAATAGCCACCTAAGATTTTAGGGGTCAATGTCATGAGTGAACTAAATATTGCATATTGCACTGCTGTAAATGACACACTCGTCAAACTGGATAAAAATGCAATAAAGGCAGCTCCAGCCAAACCAGAAGCCAAGTTATCCACCACGATTGCAAAATAGAGCCACCCTGAACTATATTGCTCAATCACTTTCCCTTTGATTTCGATAGACGAATTTGCATCTGCTTTAACCACTGGAACAGGTTGCATATCAACATCAATATCGCCTTTTTTCTCTGCCAATTGATAGTTTTGCTGTGCACTCAAAGTTATTTGTGCTTTTTTATAATTCACCACTGCAATGATATTTTTAGATGCAGATGTCTGTAATTCTTTTCCACTTATTGTGCCACTAAAGATGCCATCTTTGTCTAGCTTTGCTGGAAAACTTTTACCATCAAGTTTCAAACTGATCGGATTATCTTCATTCAGTTCCTCGAGTTTTATACCTAAGGTTTGACCTTTGACCACGATACTTTGTTTAGACTCGGTGGTTGATAGTTGATTATCACTCGTCACAGGAAACAATATAATTTGGGCTGTGCCATTATCCTTTAAATAAGGAACACGATATTGATCTGTCGCCGCTTGTCCCACCAATGCCGCTTCAACACGCACAGTATTCGCTTGTGCCAAATCTTGGCTAGGTACTGAAACCTTCCAATACCCCACCTCATCTGGTACAGCTTGAAAGGTCTTATCTGCGACATGAATCTGTACTGTCTGCATTGGCGCACCAGACTTCACTAAACCAATAAAAGTTAAGTTGGTTGAACTTGCTAATACCGCTCCAACAAACATTAACTTCATAATATTCATGCGTTGTGCAAGCAAACCACCCAGAAAACCACCCAGTAAGCTAAAAATGACACCATAGATTTTTACGGCTTCAGCAATCTGTTCTTTGGTAAAGTTTAAATCTTGATAAAAAACATTTGAGATAACGCCTGCAATAATATCTGAAATTCGATAAAAACCGATCAACAACAATAAAACCAATGCTAATTTAACGCCATAGCGTTTAAAGAAGTCAGCAATTGGATTTACCCAAGTTTCATAGGCCATTTGCTTGTTCACTCCCCCTACACGAATAAGCAAGGATGCGACAAATACAGCACCAAAACCAGAACCTAAAAAGCGTACGGCTTCCATGAGAAATTTAAGAAAACTATCTTGAACGTGCCATATTGATTGCAAATATTGAACTAAATCATCCGAATAAATATAAAAACAAACAAAACTGGCAACAGCTAAAATAAAGACAAAGACCAAGCGATAGTAATCAATGTTTTTATAGTGCTTATCCACACGGTTGACTTGTGGTTCTCTAATCAAAAGAGTTGTAATCACACCTATCGCCATGACAACCGCCATGGTTAAATAAGTATATTTCCATGCTTCATAAATATAATTACCTTTCGCTGTCCCTAGAGATGCAGCCAAAAACAATGCACCTGCACCTGCAACAATCATCCCTAAACGATATCCAGCGTTGTAGGTTGAAGCCAACACAGTTTGCATTTCAGTTTCGGCTAACTCTATTCGATAAGCATCGATAACAATATCTTGGGTTGCAGCTGAAAATCCAAGCAGTACTGCTCCCACAGCCATTTGGTAAATATAACTTTGACCTAAGGCAGGGTCAGAAAATGCCATAATACAAATTGCACAAATAATTAAAAGTTGTGCAATTAACAACCAAGCTCGTCGTCGTCCCAATTTTTTGGTCAATACAGGCACTGGTAATTCATCAATGAGTGGTGCCCAAACAAATTTAAAAGAATAACCCAATGCAGCCCAACTAAAAAAAGTGACTGCACTTTTTTCAATACCAGCCTCACCGAGCCATAAAGATAAACTAGAAAAAATCAGTAAAATTGGAATACCTGCTGAAAAACCCAAAAAGAGCATGATTGCAGCATGGCGGTCTAAAAATGCAGCAAAAGCAGATTTCCATCCATTTTTCACAGTTGAATTCTGCTCAGACGATTGCTGAGATAGTTGCGTTGTCATTGCGTTGTTATTTTCTGAAAAATGAAATAATGCTATTCAACCTTTTAATGCTCAGAGTTTCAATCACTTTTATGCAACTAAGGTCGCCTTTTACAGATATTTCCGCTTTAGACGCTTGATCTTTCCCCCCAATCCTGTATACCTTTAAGCTTTCAACCCATATAAGTTTTGGATTTCACCTGTGACCCAAAGACACGATCAATTAAGCTCTACTGCTGTTTCAAATACTCACACCGCAAACCTAATACAAAAAACTGAAGCCCTTTTCCCTTCTGCTTTTGATCAAACGGAAATTCAAAATACCTTGACACTCACAGCCCTAAAACCAGAACAACTGACCCATATTCCAGATTTGACCAAGATTCCCTCATCCACAAAGAGAATCAAACCGCTCAATAACTTTCTTGGTCAAGATCGTGCTAAAGCATCTGTCGAAGCAGGTATTGCCTTGCCTTATTCAGGCTACAATATTTTTGCGGTAGGTACGGCAGGACTAGGCAAGCGTACCATGATCAAACGCTTGTTAGAGCAACATGCCAAACTCATGCAAACGCCTGATGACTGGGTATATGTTTACAATTTTAAAAATGCCAGACAGCCGATCGCATTGCGCTTCCAAGCGGGTCAAGCCAGTAAATTCCAAACCATGCTCCACCAAGCTTGGCAAACCATTCTCAAACAGCTTGAACGTCGTTTTAGTGCTGAAACCTATCACAATCGCATCGAACGTATTCGCCAAATTACTGGGAATGAACAACAGCTTGCTCTGGTTGAACTCACCAAAGAAGGTGAAGACCTTGACCTTAAATTGATCAATCGTAATGACGAACATATCTTTGTGCCAATCCATGTCAAAGATGACAAAGTCTTGGAGATGTCACAAGAAGACATTAATGCACTCGACAGCAAACAACGTGCAGAAATTAACTCCAATATGCGTTACATGGATAAAAAACTTGAACGCCTCGGCCTTCAGTTGGGTGATTTAGAAGATGATGCCCGTGATCAAGTCTCAGAGCTCAATCGTGACATTGCCAAGCAAGTGGTGCTTCCTCGTGTTGATCAAATCCTCAATAAGTTCAAGTCAGTAAATGGATTAGAACAATATTTAAAACTCTTTGCAGCAGATATTATTGAAAATGTTGAAACGATTTTAGACCAAGAAGGCGAAGAATTCTCTCCTTCTCTGTTTAACCGTGTACCTTCACGTTATCAAGCCAATGTAGTAGTGAACAACAAGCCGAATTCTGGTGCCCCTGTTATCTTTGAAGATTTCCCAACCCATTACAATTTGCTTGGGCATGTAGAACAACTCACTCAAAACGGCACCATTACCACAGACTTTACGCTCATCCGACCAGGTTCATTACACCAAGCCAATGGCGGTTTTTTAATTTTAGAAGCTGAACAGCTGTTAGAACAACCTTATGCATGGCAAGGTTTAAAACGAGCTTTAAAATCCGGTCAACTTAAACTGTCTTCGCTTGAACACATGTTGACATTAACAGGAAGCATATCTATTGAGCCTGCCCCGATTCCACTCAATTTAAAAGTGGTTTTACTCGCAGAGCCTGAAATTTATTATGAAATTTTAGAGCTAGAGCCAGAGTTAGGCAGTGTATTTAAAATTCGTGCAGATTTCACTGACACCTTACAACGTAATGATGATAATGAACAAGCCTACATGCAATTGATTGCAGACTATGTTCAACAAGATAAATTATTACCATTTGATCGCTCAGCTTTGGCGGCACTATTAACCGATTCAAGTCGCCAAGCGGAAGACCAAAGCTCATTATCACTACATGCATTAACTTTAGGAGATTTGATCCGCGAGTCACATCATCATGCTGCACAATCAGATGAAAAATTAGTTACTTCACATCACATCAATACTGCACTTAAACACCGCCAATATCGCTTAGGCTATTTAAGAGAACTTTACTGGCAAGACCTCTCACGAGGAACACAACTAATTGAAACACGTGGACACCGTTTAGGTCAGATCAATGCATTATCTGTTATTCAATATGCTGATGTTGAGTTTGGTTTGCCCTCACGTTTAACCGCTTCAGTTTATCAAGGTGGTGGCGATATTCTGGATATTGAACGTAGTGTAGAATTGGGTGGTTCATTACATGCCAAAGGTGTGTTACTCATGTCTAGCTTCCTCAAAGCCCACTTTGGACGTGAACAAATTCTTCACTTCTCTGCGGCACTAGCCTTTGAGCAAAGCTACGGACAAGTCGATGGTGACAGTGCCACGGTTGCTGAATTATCAGCATTAATCTCAGCAATTTGCCAATTACCGATTGATCAATCTTGGGCAATCACAGGCTCGATGAACCAGTTAGGTCAAGTGCAACCGATTGGTGGTGTTAATGCGAAAATCGAAGGATTCTTTGATGCATGTAAACTACAAGGTTTAACGGGCAAACAAGGTGTCATTATTCCCCGTCAAAATATGCAACATTTAATGCTTCGCCAAGATGTTATTGATGCAGTAAATGAAGACATGTTCCATATTCATGCCATTGATACTATTGATCAAGCATTGGAAATCTTAATGGCTCGCCCTGTAGGAAGTTTAGATAAAAAAGGCCGTTATACCAAAGGCTCTATTTATGCAACAGTCATGGCTCAACTTGAATATTGGCAAGCACTTGAAGATGGGGTTGAAATAGAGCAAAAACCAAAGAAAAAGAAAAAAAAGAAAGATAAAAAGGAAAAGAAGGTTGAAACTGTTTCATTCACTGAAGATGCTCAAGTGGATGCTGTCATTCAACAAAATAAATGTGCCTAAAACTTAATCGAGATCAACAAAATGAAGCCCCAGATGGGGCTTTATTTATTTTTGATCAATCAAAAGCAATAAAAAAGCACCTTACGGCACTACTGTCCCATAGTTTAAATTAAATAAAAAAACCTGAGTCTAAATAGTTAAAATATAAGTGCGAACAAACACTTCAACTATAAGGACTCAGGTTTTGTCACATCAGAATACCGTATTTCATCAATTACTCAAACCCATTTTGAGACAAGATTTTGAACGTCTTGCAAA